>NZ_JBGCUL010000065.1:0-12091 GCF_054177685.1 Pseudomonas sp. P5_A2_2 | reverse complement strand
CAGATCCCCTGTGGGAGCGAGCTTGCTCGCGATGGCGATCTTCACAACAACAAATGTCCCTCTGAGATAACACCCTTGAGCATTCAACCCAGCACTTATTCACCTGATGTCGCAGTGCCGACCGACAAACGTGTCTTCGGCGGCCGCGATCTGTTTTCCCTGTGGTTTTCCCTCGGCATCGGCCTGATGGTGTTGCAGACCGGTGCATTGCTCGCGCCGGGCCTGGGGCTGTCCGGTTCGTTGCTGGCGATTTTTCTCGGCACGCTGGTGGGTGTTCTGCTGTTGGCCGCCGTCGGCGTGATTGGCAGCGACACCGGCCTGTCGTCGATGGCCGCGCTCAAGCTCAGCCTCGGTGCCAAAGGCGCGAGCCTGCCGGCGGTGCTGAACCTGTTGCAATTGATCGGCTGGGGTTCGTTCGAAATCATCGTCATGCGCGATGCCGCCAGCCTGTTGGGCGCCAAAGCGTTCAGCGAAGGCAGTCTGCTGTCGAATCCGCTGCTCTGGACGCTGTTCTTCGGCGCCCTGGCGACCTTGCTGGCGGTCAGCGGTCCGCTAACGTTCGTGCGGCAGATCCTGCGCAAATGGGGTATCTGGCTGCTGCTGGCCGCCTGCACCTGGCTGACCTGGAACCTGTTCGCCAAGGCCGACCTGGCCGCATTGTGGGCTCAGGCCGGTGACGGTTCGATGCCGTTCGCCGTGGGTTTCGACATCGCCATTGCCATGCCGCTCTCGTGGTTGCCGCTGATCGCCGACTATTCGCGCTTCGGCAAACGGGCGAAAAACGTCTTCGGTGGCACCGCCATCGGTTTCTTCATCGGTAATTTCTGGCTGATGAGCCTGGGCGTGGCCTACACCCTGGCGTTCGCGCCAAGCGGTGAAGTCAATGCCTTGTTGCTGGCGCTGGCCGGTGCCGGCCTGGGGATTCCGCTGCTGCTGATTCTTTTGGATGAATCGGAAAACGCCTTTGCCGATATTCACTCGGCGGCGGTGTCCAGCGGGATTCTGTTGCGCGCCAAAGTCGAGCACCTGGCCCTGGCCATCGGCGTCATCTGCACGCTGATTGCCCTGCTGGCTCCGTTGGCCCAGTACCAGAACTTCCTGCTGCTGATCGGTTCGGTGTTTGCACCATTGTTCGGCGTGGTGCTGGTGGACCACTTCATCCTGCGCAAGCGTAGCGGCCAGGTGGCCTCGGCCGCGCTACGCTGGCCGGCGCTGCTCGCTTGGCTGGGCGGGATCAGTACTTATCATTTGCTGGCCAACCTGTACCCGGATGTCGGTGCCACCCTGCCGGCACTGGTCCTGGCAGGGCTGCTGCAGCTTGTGCTGGGCCGAGCCTTCAGTTACGGCCGGGAAACAGCTCGGGCTTGATGATCCCGTTAAGACGAGGGTAGGGGATCTTCAGTTCGACATGGCCCAGCGCGTAAGGCGCGATGCTGCTGGTTTCGTACTTGAGGATCACCCCGCCGTAGGTCAGTGCCACGTTCCGGGTTTTCTGGAACGGCCAGCTCTTCACGAACTCCGGTTCCTGATCGAGCTTGGTGCTGATCAGCCAGTTGTTGTGCGCCACCTGCGCCGCTTTCCAGAACGCTTCTTCCTGCCCCGGCACCAGCATGTCCGACAACGTCAGCACTTTATGCTGCTGGCGCGAGTAGTTGATAAAGCCTCGCCCCGGCGTGCCATGGTCACCGCCGGTGTCCAGGTAACTGGACAATTCGACGATCACCAATCCGTCATGCTGCTCACGTACTTTCGCTTGCAGATAGCTACTGCTGCGCGGGCCGGCGGTGCGCAAAAACTCCTCGCGATAGGCCTCCAGGGTCGGCGCTACCGGAGCGTCAGGCGAGGTGCGGGTCATTTGCAGCAGGCGTTTTTCGATGATGCCGTCCAGTGCAGGCTCGGCCGGGAAGCGCAGGGTGTCGATGTTGACCAGCGGGCAATCCGGGTTGCTGCAACCGGGCTTGAGTTGCTCGGAGGCATCGCGCGTGGTTTCCAGCGGCGTCCGGTAGTTGGGCTGGAACAGACTCGCGCAAGCGCCAAGGGTCAGGGCGATAGCGGCCACGGAGGCGATTTTGAAAAACGACATGTGCGTCCTTTCTGAAACAGGGGAAGGCAAAAAGTTACCGGCTTCGACTCTCAACAAAGCAGTCAGTTCGCCACTAAGCTAATTAGAGTGGGTTTCGCCCTCACCGTCTATCCCGCTGACGGGAAAGGAGCTGCATCAAACATCACGGGCGCGTTAGGATGGCGCGAAGTCGAGGCCCAGGAAAAAAGCAGCCTCGAACAGGATTTGCAGTAACGAGGATAGTCATGAAGGATTTTACCAACGCCATTCCGACCGCCGTTGATATCGTGCGGCGCGAAAAGTGCTACGAGGGCTTCTACAAACTCGAACGCGTGCACCTGCGCCACGAATTGTTCGCCGGGGGCATGAGCCGCGAGATCAATCGTGAGGTGTTCGTTCGTCATGACGCGGTCTGCATGCTGCCTTACGATCCGCAGCGCGATGAAGTGGTTCTGATCGAGCAGTTTCGCGTCGGAGCCATGGGCAAGACCGACAACCCGTGGCTGATCGAACTGGTCGCTGGTCTGATCGACAAGGATGAAGTGCCGGAAGCAGTTGCTCACCGCGAGGCGCAGGAGGAAGCTGGGCTTGAAATCGGGGCGCTCTGGCCGATGCTCAAATATTTTCCATCGCCGGGCGGCAGCAACGAATTCGTACATCTGTACCTGGGGCGTTGCGACAGTACCGGGGTTGGCGGCCTGCATGGGCTGGAGGAAGAGGCAGAAGACATCCGCGTCACGGTCTGGGCTTTCGAAGATGCCCTGCAAGCCGTACGCGACGGACGTATTGCCAACGCGGCGAGCATCATTGCCTTGCAATGGCTGGCTTTGAACCGCGTTGAAGTGAGGGGGTTATGGTCGTAAACAAGCTGCGCGATCGCTATCGGGTGGACCTGGTGGGGCTGCAAGCGTCTTGCGAGGCGAACTACGCGCGCCTGATGCGACTGCTGCCGGACATGCGCTGCGAGCCCGCCGCGCGGCGCATTGCCGTGACCCATGGCGACCAGATGCTGGGTGTGCTGGCCCTGGAAGTGCTGCTGACCTGTCCTTACACCACGACCCTGCAAGTGCGCCAGGAGCACAGCCTGCCCTGGCTGCCGGTGCCGCAACTGGAAGTACAGGTCTATCACGACGCGCGCATGGCCGAAGTGGTCAGCGCCGAACATGCGCGACGCTTTCGTGGCATCTATCCTTACCCGAACGCCGCGATGCACCAGCCGGACGAAAAAGCCCAGTTGAACATGTTTCTGGGCGAATGGCTGAGCCATTGCCTGGCGCTGGGGCATGAATACGAAGTAGTACGTTAGTAGTGAAGCGCAGTTGTGAACTGTGTCAGGTTCACAGRTTTCCCCTTTCGATCGTCCCCCAGCATAATTGCGGCACTTACCCATCCCCGTGATCACGCCCTGGGAGAACGCCTTGCCGAGCGTATCCACATTGACCACCGCCGATCCGGCGTTGCTGGTGCAACTCTCCGACAGCCACCTGTTTGCCGAAGCGGACGGCGCGTTGCTGGGCATGAACACCCGCGACAGTCTGCAAAAGGTCATCGAGCTGGTGCGCGGGCAACAGCCGCGGATTGACTTGATCCTGGCCACAGGTGACCTGTCCCAGGACGGGACGCTGGAGTCCTACCAGCAGTTTCGCGACATGACGCGCCAGCTTGATGCGCCGGCGCGCTGGATTCCCGGCAATCACGATGAGCCGCGAATCATGGCCGAGGCGGCGGTGCAAAGCGCTTTGCTCGAACCGGTGGTGGATATTGGCAACTGGCGGGTCACCTTGCTCGATTCGGCGGTGCCAGGCTCGGTGCCGGGATATTTGCAGGATGAACAGCTGCAGTTGCTCGCCCGCTCGTTGAGCGAAGCGCCGGATCGCCATCATCTGGTGTGCTTCCACCATCACCCGGTGTCCATCGGTTGCGCATGGATGGAGCCTATCGGCCTGCGTAATCCCGAGGCGTTTTTTGACGTGCTGGATCGTTTTCCACAGGTACGTGCCGTGCTGTGGGGGCATGTGCACCAGGAAATCGATCAATTACGTAACGGCGTGCGTTTGATCGCCTCGCCCTCGACCTGCATCCAGTTCGAGCCGGGCAGCGAGGATTTCAAGGTCGGGGAACAGGCGCCAGGCTATCGCTGGTTGCGGCTGCTGCCCGACGGGCGGCTGGAAACCGGGGTGGAGCGGGTTACCGGGTTCGATTTCACTGTGGATTACGGTTCCAACGGCTACTGATTTTTTCATTTTTCTGGAAACCGAGGTGCGGCCATCGCGAGCAAGTCGAATCGTCGCACCGTCGCTCCCACAGGGATTTTGTGAACGACGCAAAACTAGTGTGGGAGCGAGCTTGCTCGCGATGGCGGCGGTGCAGGCACCTGATTTTTGCGGGTATCCCCGTTTCTCCCTGCGCCCTGTAAACTCCGCCTCTTTAGCCGACGCACAGGGAGCTCAAATGTCCGGTTCGATCCTTTATATCCACGGCTTCAACAGCTCGCCGTTGTCGAAGAAGGCCTGTCAGTTGATCGAGGTGATGGAGCGTCTGGGCCTGAGTGAACACTTGCGCGTTCCGGCGTTGCACCATCACCCGCGCCAGGCTATTGCGCAACTGGAACAGGCGATTGTCGAACTGGGGCGGCCACTGCTGGTCGGCAGCTCACTCGGCGGCTACTATGCGACTCACCTGGCTGAGCGCCTTGGCTTGAAAGCCCTGTTGATCAACCCCGCCGTCGGTCCGCACCGGATGTTCGACGGCTATCTGGGGACGCAGAAAAACCTGTATACCGAAGAGACTTGGGAAATGACCCACGACCACGTGACGGCCCTGGCCGAACTGGAAGTGCCGGCGCCCCAGGACCCACAGCGTTATCAGGTGTGGTTGCAGACGGCTGACGAAACGCTGGACTATCGCCTCGCCCAGCAGTATTACCGGGCCTGTGCCTTGCGCATCCAGGCCGGCGGCGACCATGGTTTCCAGGGGTTTGCCGCACAGCTTCCGGCCATGCTGAGTTTTGCCGGCATTGGCGCAGATTTGTATCAGGCGATCGATTTCACGGCATTGTGAATTCTCGCCCCTATTTTCAATGAACGACTGACGACGAGACCCCATGGCCACTCCCAGCGCTAGCTCTTATAACGCAGACGCCATCGAAGTCCTCTCGGGCCTCGACCCGGTGCGCAAGCGCCCCGGCATGTACACCGACACCAGTCGGCCGAACCACCTCGCCCAGGAAGTCATCGACAACAGTGTCGACGAAGCCTTGGCCGGGCATGCCTCATCGGTGCAGGTGATCCTGCATGCCGACCATTCTCTGGAAGTCAGCGATGACGGCCGTGGCATGCCGGTGGACATTCACCCTGAGGAAGGTGTTTCGGGCGTCGAGTTGATCCTCACCAAGCTTCATGCCGGTGGCAAGTTTTCCAACAAGAACTACCAGTTCTCCGGTGGTTTGCACGGGGTAGGTATTTCCGTGGTCAACGCCTTGTCCACCGAAGTGCGGGTGCGGGTCAAGCGTGACGGCAACGAATACCAGATGACCTTCAAGGATGGCTACAAGGCCACCGAGCTGGAAATCGTCGGCACTGTCGGCAAGCGCAACACCGGCACCAGCGTGTTCTTCGCGCCGGATCCGAAATACTTCGACTCCCCGAAATTTTCCATCAGCCGCCTCAAGCACGTGCTCAAGGCCAAGGCCGTGTTGTGCCCGGGGCTGCTGGTCAGTTTTGAAGACAAGGCCACCGGCGAGAAAGTCGAATGGCATTACGAAGACGGCCTGCGTTCCTACCTGGTGGATGCGGTCAGCGAATTCGAGCGCCTGCCGGACGAGCCGTTCTGCGGCAGCCTGGCCGGTAATAAAGAAGCGGTGGATTGGGCGCTGCTGTGGCTGCCCGAAGGTGGCGACGCGGTCCAGGAAAGCTACGTCAACCTGATCCCGACAGCCCAGGGCGGTACTCACGTCAACGGTTTGCGTCAAGGCCTGCTCGACGCCATGCGCGAGTTCTGCGAATTCCGCAGCCTGTTGCCGCGCGGCGTGAAGCTGGCGCCGGAGGACGTCTGGGAACGCATTGCCTTCGTGTTGTCGATGAAGATGCAGGAACCGCAATTCTCCGGCCAGACCAAGGAGCGCCTGTCGTCCCGTGAGGCGGCGGCGTTCGTCTCCGGTGTAGTCAAGGATGCGTTCAGCCTGTGGCTCAACGCCAACCCGGAAACCGGTCTGGCGTTGGCGGAACTGGCGATCAACAACGCCGGCCGTCGTTTGAAGGCGAGCAAGAAAGTCGAGCGTAAACGCGTCACCCAGGGCCCGGCGCTGCCGGGCAAGCTGGCCGACTGTGCCGGGCAGGACCCGATGCGTTCCGAGCTGTTCCTGGTCGAAGGTGATTCCGCTGGCGGCTCGGCCAAGCAAGCGCGGGACAAAGAGTTCCAGGCGATCCTGCCGTTGCGCGGCAAGATCCTCAACACCTGGGAAGTCGACGGCAGCGAAGTGCTGGCCAGCCAGGAAGTGCACAACATCGCCGTGGCCATCGGCGTCGATCCGGGCGCGGCGGACATGAGCCAACTGCGCTATGGCAAGATCTGCATCCTCGCCGACGCCGACTCCGACGGTCTGCACATCGCCACGCTGCTCTGCGCCCTGTTTGTCCAGCATTTCCGCCCGTTGGTGGATGCCGGCCACGTTTACGTGGCCATGCCGCCGTTGTACCGCATCGACCTGGGCAAAGAGATCTACTACGCCCTCGATGAAGCCGAACGCGATGGCATCCTCGATCGTCTGGTGGCCGAGAAGAAGCGCGGCAAGCCGCAAGTCACACGATTCAAAGGTCTGGGCGAAATGAACCCGCCGCAGCTTCGCGAGACCACCATGGACCCGAACACCCGGCGCCTGGTGCAATTGACCCTGGAAGATTTCGAGGCGACCTCGGAAATGATGGACATGCTGCTGGCGAAGAAACGCGCTGGCGACCGCAAGACCTGGCTGGAGTCCAAGGGCAACCTGGCCGAGGTGCTGGGCTGATGCGTCTGGGCTTTGCCCTGGCTTGTGGGTTGCTGTTGACGTCGTACACGGTATCCGCCGATCCGGCGCCACAGCTGCGCCTGTTGTCCGAACATGTCGTCGACGGTATGCGCGGCGGCAACCTGTCCGGGCTGGCGCAGTGCGGCAATGATCTGTGGGCGGTTTCYGACCGCGACGATAATCAGATCTACCGCCTGGATACCAGCGAATCTGTCTGGCAGGCCGAAACGGTGCACATCAACGCACCGCCAGTGCCTGACAGTGGTTTGCCCTGGGGGCTGAAGTCTCGCGTCTGGGGGGCTTCGTTCGTGCGTGGCGGTGATCTGGACTTCGAGGGCATCACCTGCGACAGCGCCGGCAATCGTTACATCGTCAGTGAAGGCCATGCCGCTGTCTTGCAAGTGCCGCCAACGGGGCCCGCCGCCTGGCTGAAGATCTCGCCGATGCTGGTTCGCGAGGCACGGGCCAGAGGCCTGCTGTTGCAATTCAATGCATTGTTCGAAGGGCTGGCGGTCAATCCGGCGGGCGATCAGATGTGGTTCGCCGCCGAGCGTGAAGGGCGCGGATTGCTGATGATCAAACGCAAGCAGACGTTGTGGGATTGCGACGGTGGCTGCGTGCTGCTGAGCGAAGCGGGCATGGAAATGCAGCCCGAGCAGTTTCCTGACGCCAAAGCTGTACCGCGGGATTTTTCTGACCTGTCGCTGTTCAACGGCAAGCTGTTCACCCTTGAACGCAACGCCTACCAGATCTGCCKCCGGGATCCGCAGACGGCCAGGGTCGAGCGTTGCTGGTCGTATGCCGCCGAGTTGTTGCAGGCAAACCGTCGTTATCCACAGAACTACGGGTTGGAAGAAGCATTGATCGTGGATGCCGATGGCGCCTGGATCGGTGTCGACAATAACTTCGGCGCCCGCGCCGATGGCGAAGTCCGTCCGGTGGTCTGGCGCTTCGCTGCACCGGAAGGTGGCTGGAGTGCCAAGCCATGAGACAACAAACCCCGGGGCAGCGCATCGGCCGGGTATTCATGGTGCTGGCCTGGTGTGCGGCGCTGTTTCTGGCCACACGGTTTTTCGGCCAATGGGAAGCGCGTCAGCAAAATCCGAATGTGGTGGTCAGTTCGGAGCAGGGCGAAGGTTTCATCGAGGTGAAACTGGTGAGCAATGTGCAGGGGCATTTCGTCGCCAGCGGCCAGATCAACGGCCAGCCGGTGGGCTTCATGCTCGACACCGGGGCGACTGATGTGTCGATTCCGGCGGACCTGGCCAAGCGCTTGAAGCTCGAAGAAGGATTCGGCGTGACCCTGAGCACGGCCAATGGCTTGAGCCAGGGCTATCGCACCCATATTGAACGCCTGCAACTGGGCGACATAGTGCTGCGGGATGTACGCGCACTGGTGGCCCCGGGGCTGCATGGCGATCAGGTGTTGCTCGGCATGAGCGCACTGAACAAACTTGAATTTACCCAGCGCGGTGGCACCATGCTGCTGCGCCAGACAACGAACCGATGAGGCCCGCATGAGCGACTCCCTTGATCTCAGCCTGGACGGTGTAGAACGCCGCTCGCTGGCTGACTTCACCGAAAATGCCTACCTCAACTACTCCATGTACGTGATCATGGACCGTGCCTTGCCGCATATCGGCGACGGCCTGAAACCGGTACAGCGGCGTATCGTCTACGCCATGAGCGAGCTGGGGCTGGACGCCGATTCCAAGCACAAGAAATCGGCGCGTACCGTCGGTGACGTGCTCGGTAAATTCCACCCCCACGGCGATTCGGCCTGCTACGAGGCCATGGTGCTGATGGCCCAGCCGTTCAGCTATCGCTACACGCTGGTCGACGGCCAGGGCAACTGGGGTGCGCCGGATGATCCCAAGTCCTTCGCCGCCATGCGTTACACCGAAGCGCGGCTGTCGCGTTATTCCGAAGTACTGCTCAGCGAACTGGGCCAGGGCACGGCGGACTGGGGGCCGAACTTCGACGGCACGCTGGACGAGCCACTGGTCTTGCCGGCCCGTCTGCCGAACATTCTGCTCAACGGCACCACTGGCATTGCCGTTGGCATGGCCACTGACGTTCCGCCGCACAACCTGCGGGAAGTCGCCACCGCCTGCGTGCGCTTGCTCGACGAGCCCAAGGCCACGGTCGAACAGCTCTGCGAACACATCCAGGGCCCGGACTACCCGACCGAAGCGGAAATCATCACCCCGCGCGCCGACCTGCTGAAAATCTACGAAACCGGTCGCGGATCGGTGCGTATGCGCGCCGTGTATCACATCGAAGACGGCGACATCATCGTCACCGCGCTGCCGCATCAGGTCTCGGGCGCCAAGGTGCTGGAACAGATCGCCGCGATGATGCAGGCCAAGCCGTCCAAAGCGCCGCAAATTGCCGACTTGCGTGACGAGTCCGACCACGAAAACCCGTGCCGGATCGTGATCATTCCGGGCGCGCGGAAAAACTTCGACCACGATGCCTTGATGCAGCACCTGTTCGCCAGCACCGAGCTGGAGTCGAGCTACCGGGTCAACATCAACATCATCGGCCTGGACGGCAAGCCGCAGCTGAAAAACCTGCGGGCGCTGCTGGTCGAATGGCTGGAGTTCCGGGTGCAGACCRTGCGTCGTCGCCTGCAATTCCGTCTCGACAAGGTCGAGCGTCGCCTGCACCTGTTGGACGGTTTGTTGATTGCCTACCTCAACCTGGATGAAGTGATCCACATCATCCGTACCGAGGAGCATCCACGGGCCAAACTGATCGAGCGTTTCGCCCTGAGCGAAATCCAGGCCGACTACATCCTCGACACCCGTCTGCGTCAGTTGGCGCGACTGGAAGAGATGAAGCTGCGTGCCGAGCAGGATGAACTGCTCAAGGAACAAGCCAAGCTGCAAGCCCTGCTGAGCAGCGAAGCCAAACTGAAGAAACTGGTGCGTAGCGAACTGATCAAGGACGCGGAAACCTACGGTGATGACCGCCGGTCGCCTATTGTCGAGCGCGCCGAGGCCAAGGCCCTGACCGAGCACGATCTGCTGCCGAACGAGAAAGTGACGGTCGTGCTGTCGGAAAAAGGCTGGATTCGCTCTGCCAAAGGCCACGAAATCGACGCCACGGGGCTTTCCTACAAGGCCGGGGACGGTTTCAAGGCCCTGGCAGCCGGACGCTCCAACCAGTTCGCGGTGTTTATCGACTCCACAGGTCGCAGTTATTCGGTGGCCGCCCACACCTTGCCGTCGGCTCGTGGCCAGGGTGAACCGCTGACTGGTCGCCTGACGCCGCCGCCAGGGGCGAGTTTCGAATGTGTGCTGATGCCGGAAGACGATGCGCTGTACGTGATCGCCTCCGACGCCGGCTACGGTTTCGTGGTCAAGGGTGAAGACCTGCAAGCCAAGAACAAGGCGGGCAAGGCCTTGTTGAGTCTGCCGAACAATGCCAAGGTCATGCTGCCGCGCCCGGTGGCCGATCGTGAGCAGAACTGGCTGGCGTCGGTGACGACCGAAGGTCGCCTACTGATCTTCAAGATCAGCGACCTGCCACAATTAGGTAAGGGCAAAGGCAACAAGATCATCGGGATTCCCGGTGAGCGAGTGGCCAGTCGCGAAGAGTATGTGACGGACATCGCCGTATTGCCGGACGGTGCAACACTGGTGTTGCAGGCCGGGAAACGTACCTTGTCACTGAAAGCGGACGACCTCGAACACTACAAGGGTGAACGCGGTCGTCGTGGCAACAAATTGCCGCGTGGCTTCCAGCGGGTCGATGCGCTGCTGGTCGAAAACTCGATCAATTGACCGAAGAGCGCGAGTTAGAGGCGCCGATCTACGATTTAACCCGTAGTTCGGCGCTTTGCGCTGGAGTCGGAACGCATATTCACGGATGATATGGCCTTTCAAGCGCCGGCATTGCCGTGCGTTATTCATATTTGTTGAGTATTTTCACTGTGGTCAGCCTTTTAGCGATCACCTGGATGGGACGATGACTGCTCTGCGCCTTCCTTTTATTCTTTTACTCGCCGGCGTTCTTGGCCTGGCGGGTTGCAGCGTTCACCAGCCGGTGTCGTTGTATCAGCTGGACGCTGGTAGTCCGGTTCAGCCCGCACAGAACGCGGGCATGGCGGTATTGTTGGGGCCGGTCACCGTGGCCGACTACCTGCAACGCGAAACCCTGTTGCAGCGTCAGCCCGATGGCAGCCTGCAAGCCTCGACCGACGGTCGTTGGGCAGGCAGCCTTTCGTCGGATATCGATCAGTTGCTGCTGCGTCAGGTCGCAGGTCGCCTGGACAGCCAGCGCGTAGTCCTGGCCCCGGCGACAGTGGGCTTCACCCCGGATGTTCAGGTGCTGCTGACTATCACGCGCCTGGATTCGGGTGCAAAACAACCGGCGATCCTCGACGCGCAATGGCGCTTGATCGACCGTCGCGGACAGGTCCGTGACAACCGCATCATCCATTTGCAGGAACAGCATGCCGGTAGTACCGCGGCTCAGGTTCAGGCTCAGGGTGTGTTGCTGCAACGTCTGGCCGAGCAACTGTCGGTGGCGCTGAAGCCGCTGGCCAATCAGCCACCGATCGCCGAAGTCCCGCGCAAGCCGGCAGCCAAGGCGGCAGCACCTGCGGTAGAACAGGAGAAGCAGCCGAAGATCCCGATGGCCGCGCCGGTCCGGACGGATATGGAAGTGTTCCGCTTCTAAGCCTGGATGGATTTGAAACAAAGCCCGCATTGATGCGGGCTTTGTTGTTTCTGCAGGTTGGAGATATCTGGCGTCAGTTCCGGCCTCTTCGCGGGCAAGCCCGCTCCCACATCTATGGTTACCCCCTTTTCTGCAATACTGTTGTTGATGTCGTGTTTGGCTTGCTTTCATCTATCCGGCGTCTGAGTTGGGGTTGTGGCCCCCGCGCCTCGATGAGAATCGATGCCCAACGACCCTAATTAGGGGAACGGCCTTGCAGCCGTGTGAGAGCCCAGGGTTGTCGTCAGGCCGGTTGGCCGTTCATGTCATCAGTTATCCAGCATCGCAAAACCAGG
>NZ_JBGCUL010000064.1:0-12339 GCF_054177685.1 Pseudomonas sp. P5_A2_2 | reverse complement strand
GCGGAGAGGTGCGTTTCGTCACGCAACTGGTCAGCTAGAGCGTGCAGGTGGCACAACAAGTACTGTGGTTCAGCACTCTGGTGTCAAAGGCGTCGAACCTGCCGGCGATCCAGACCGCCTTGAAAAGTGCCGGCGCGCTGGACAGCCAGGTGTTCGATATGGGCCAGGGACAAAAGCAGAGCCGCTTCGTCTCCTGGACCTTCCAGACCAACGCGCAGCAACAGGCCTGGCGCCAGGCGCGATGGACCAAGGCTTCAGCGGAGTAGTTGTAGCGGACAAAAAAACCGTGCCCGGATTGTTCCAGTGCACGGCTTTTAACAAGTCTACTTGTGAACAACTTCGACCAGACCTTGATCAACAACCAGTTCAGCAACTTTTACTAATAAGTTTCGCATCAGCGTTTCGCCGGGCGAATTAGCTCGTTGAATTTACACGCACGCGGTTCCTTGCTCTCGCAATAGTACTGGGAATACCACTGCGTCCACGGATCCTTGATATCAATACTTACCAAAGTTTCTTTTTCTTTTTCTTTGCCCTGAAATCTCATATCCACCGCATCACCCTTTTGCAACAGGTAACCACAGCGCAGGATTTCGCCAATGACAGTGCTACCCTCGACATCCGTGTGAGATTTGAATACTGCTACGTCGAACTCACCCACCGGCCCACGGCCCTTTTGGGACACGCCGTACCACTCACCATCGCCGCTGACGATAGAGGCTATATAAACACCTGGAGCCTCCTCCTTGATGTCGGAAGGGTTTGGGCAGTACTCCGTGACATTTGCCCAGGCATGACCGGACGAAAGAATAGATATACACATCACTAGCTGTTTAAATTTCATAGAACCTTCCTGTAACTAACAACTGGAATTTAGTTTTTAGCTTTTACGCAAAGCCGAGCGCCACACCTGTTCGATACTACCGACTCAAGGCATACACTCAACTATCAGTGGCGTAGGAAAGTTCTCTATATATACGTGGAAAAAATGATCGTTGCGACAGACACAAAAAAACCGTGCCCGGATCGCTCCGGCGCACGGTTTTTTTAACAAGTCTTACTTGTTGACAGCGTCGGTCAGGCCTTTGGCCACAACCAGCTTGATCACTTTCTTGGCAGCGATTTCGATGGCAGCGCCAGTCGAAGGGTTACGGCCAGTACGGGCAGGGCGTTCAGTCACTTTCAGTTTGCCGATGCCTGGAAGAGTGATTTCGCCGCCGTTTTCCAGCTGATCGGCAACGATTTGGCCCAGTTGGTCCAGAGCGTTACGCGCGGTGGTTTTCGGCGCGTCGATAGCTTCAGCGATGTCGGCGATCAGTTGGTCTTTAGTAAGAGCCATTTAGTGTTCCTTCCCTATCAAATTCATATGGATTGCAGAGTGCAATGTCAGCCATCGAGCCCGATCTTCTGGATCTGGCACCCTCGGCCAAATAACCTCGGGATCGGGGTTATAGATACCGAAATCAGGGTTTGGTTCGACCTGACAAATGCTGACTGCACGCTTAACGCAGTGACTTCGCGCAAGACCGGGCAAAGCTAGCACACAGACGTGGAAATATCCGCCTCTAGCTACCCATTTGGTCAGCTTTATTGCGCTAAAACAGGAAAAAAACGCATAAGCGCCGTCGGTCGCCCGTCAATTGCCCTTCGCACCGCGCCAAAACCAGTGGTTGCGGTACACTGGGCGCTTTTTCGGGGGAGCACGCCCTCCTCTCTTCATTCAGCCGAGAAGCCCATGCCGATCCGTCATTGCATCGTCCACCTGATCGACAAAAAACCCGACGGCACACCCGCAGTTCTCCACGCCCGTGACTCTGAGCTGGCTGAGTCCGCGGCCATCGAGAACATGCTCGCCGACCTCAACGAAAGCTATAACGCCAAACAGGGTAAAGCCTGGGGCCTGTTCCATCCGGAATCCGGCGCGTTCCCGTTCAGCGGCTGGCTGAAGGAGTACCTCGAGGGCGGCCAGGATTTCACTGCATTCAGCCGTGTGGCAGTCGAGCATCTGCAAAAGCTGATGGAAGAGTCGAACCTGTCGGTCGGCGGCCACGTGCTGTTCGCGCACTACCAACAAGGCATGACCGACTACCTGGCCATCGCCCTGCTGCACCACAGTGAAGGCGTGGCCGTGACCGACGAGCTGGACGTGACCCCGTCCCGTCACCTGGACCTTGGCCAGTTGCACCTGGCCGCGCGGATCAACGTTTCCGAGTGGCAGAACAACAAACAATCCAAGCAGTACATTTCGTTCATAAAAGGCAAGAACGGCAAAAAGGTTTCGGAGTATTTCCGCGACTTCATCGGCTGTCAGGAAGGCGTCGACGGTCCGGGTGAAACCCGCACCCTGCTCAAAGCCTTCAGCGATTTCGTCGAAAGCGAAGACCTGCCGGAAGACGACGCCCGCGAGAAGACCAAGACCCTGGTGGATTACGCCAGCAGCCAGGCGAAACTCGGCGAACCGATGGGTCTGGAAGAATTGTCAGGGCTGATCGACGAAGAACGCCCGAAGGCCTTCTACGATCACATCCGCAACAAGGATTACGGTCTGTCGCCGGAAATCCCGGCCGATAAACGCACCCTGAACCAGTTCCGCCGGTTCACTGGCCGCGCCGAAGGCCTGTCGATCAGTTTCGAAGCGCACCTGCTGGGCTCGAAGATCGAGTACGACGAAGAAGCCGGCACGTTGATCATCAAGGGCCTGCCCACTTCGCTCACCGATCAGTTGAAGCGTCGCAACTGATGCTCGGCGGCGTACTGAAAAAATTCCTGCTGATCCTGCTGGTGGTCGTGGCTTATCAGAACTGGGGCAAGATCGAGCGAGTGTTCAATCCTTCGCAGGTGGTGCCTGCGCAGACGGAGGCCCAGGCCAACGTCGTGCTCTACGCCACCGAGTGGTGTGGTTACTGCAAGCTGACCCGGCGCTTTCTCGATCAGAAAGGCATTCCGTACAAGGAATTCGATATCGAAAAGGATGCCGACGCTCGCAAGGACTATGCAGCCTTGGGTGGCGGCGGGATTCCGATCATCGATGTAAACGGAACCCTGATTCGCGGGTATGACCCGGATGCGATTTTGGCTGCGTTGAAATAACTGTGGGAGCGAGCTTGGTCCGGGCGGCGTTCCGACGATGAGGCCAACACATCCAACAATCTTGTTGAATGTCAGTCCGCCATCGCGAGCAAGCTCGCTCCCACAAGTTTCTTTCAGCAGGCTTCGATCCGGAAACCAAACCGCGGAAAGTGCACATGCACCACACCGCCACGCTCGTCCTTGCGTCGCACGATCAATTCTTCGCTACCGGCAAACAGCAGCTCTCCCACGACCGGATCAACGCCATAGTCCGTGGCCGCGATCACTACCTGTTGCCCCGCCTTGAATCCATTGGGATCGACAAACTGCTCATCCGGCAATGCCGCTGGCGTGGACGCGCGCGCCACTGCCAGAGCCTCCTCGGAGCTCATCTCGCTGGACGCACCATGACCGAAGCCCAAAACCCTCGCATGCCAGGCGACAACCGCCGGATAAGCATCGACCAGGGGCGCCGTGACCGGCGTCGCCTTGAGAAACCACAGCGAATGAGCCAAAGCGAAGTCGGCAATCGACGGTTCGCCAAACAGGTAATCGCCTTCTTCGCGCTGCAACTGTTGCTCCAGGCGAGACATGATCGTCGGCCACTGGTGTCTGGCCTGCTCGGCGGACAGTTTTGTCGCACTACCACCACTGAACAAACCGGCGCGGTCGGCCAGAAACGCCTTGATCGCTTCCGGCGACAAATTGCCAAAGCGCACCGCTATCGATTCCGGCTGGAACACCAGGCTGACCGCATGCTGGAACACCACCGAATCGGCCCAGGCAGCAAACGATGCGGCGATCATTTCCTGACCTTCCGGGAAGAACGCTGGCAAGGCTTTTTCCTGTTCCAGTCGCCGGGCGATCAATGCCGTGTCGCAATAAATATCGGCACCGACCTGCAACACCGGCGTCTTGCGATAGCCACCGGTCAACGCCGTGAGATCCGGTTTGGGCATCACTGGCGAGATCTTCACCGAACGCCAGGACAAGCCCTTGAAGCCCAGCAGCAGGCGAGCCTTCTCGGCAAAGGGGGACGTCGGGTAATGATGCAGAATCAACTCGGACATGCTCGGCTCCGCCGCAAGGATCAGGAATCCGCAGCTTAGCGCGCAATCAGCTGGCAGCCTACAGATCTGCCTGATGGGAACTGATCATTCAGGGTGATAAGCCAGAGGCGGCGCTCGCCACCAGGCATTCCTTTGCGCTCTTCTTGAGCTGCTTGATCAGCCGTTCCTGACGCAACGCATCGCTTTTGTCGCGACAGCGTTCGGTGTAGACCAGGGCCATGGCCGGGCTGGAAAGAAAGAATCGCGCGCCCTTGCCGCTTTGATGCTTGGCGAAACGACGCACGGGATCATCGCTGATCCCACAATAGAGCGAACCGTTCGCAGCACGAACGAGGTAGACGAACCAGGTTTTGCTCGCGGGGGTGTCGGCGGCGACGGGGCTTTCGCTGAGGGTGGTCACGTAACGTTCAGGGCTTGAAAGGAAACAAGCCGCGATCTTATCAGCGACTGGCCTGGAATGCCTTCAGCCCCTTCAGGGCCTGTGAGCGAACGGCGTTGCGGACAAGTGGCGTCCAGCCCAGCAGCAAGCCTTTGAAACCCAGGGCCTGACGCGACCATGTCCACAGGTCGAAACTGTCGTGATGCTCGCAGATCTTGCCATCGCGAAAGACAAAGCGTGCCTGGATGTCATTGACCACGGCATTGCCGGTCTGACTGAACAGATAGGTCGCGACCCAATGGGCGCTACCGGTACGTTCATCGGCACGGACATGATCGAAGGTCAGGGAGAAATCCTTGGCGCGGCTGGTGAGCATGCACCACATATCGCCAGCATCACGACCACGAAGCTCGCCGAACGCCGGGTCACTGAACACCACGTCATCGGTGTAGCAGGCAGCCATCGCTTCGCCATCGAGACGCTGGAAGGCTTGGTAGAACCGGGTGATCAAGGCGCTGTGGACTTCACTCATGGGCAGACTTCCTGTTGTGCAATGGGTATCGAAAGATTGCCAGCACGATAGTCTGCAAATGGGTCGAACACTATCGGCATTCGCAAGACGAATACCGACAGTGTGCGGGGATCAGACCTTTTCGCTTTCGACCTGCACGTACAACGCACGTCCGGCCCCCAGACCGGCGAGAATCGCACCAAGGCCGATGACACCGAAGATCCAGCCCACTGCCGTCCARCCGCCGGTCCAGTCATGCACGATACCGACCGCGAACGGCCCCATGGACGCCAGGGTGTAACCGAAGCCCTGGGCCATGCTCGACAGGTTCGCCGCCACATGGGAGTCCCGCGAGCGCAGCACAATCAGGGTCAACGCCAGGCTGAACGTGGCGCCCTGCCCCAACCCGAGTACGATCGCCCAGCCCCACAAGCCTTCGATCGGTGCATACAGGCAACCAAACAGACCACCGAGGGTCAGGGCCATCACGATCACGATTGCCAGGCGCTGATCCTTGCCGCGCGTTGCCAGCCATGGCGCGGCGAGGGAACTGACCAGTTGAACGATCACCGAACCCGAGAGCACCAGCCCGGCCTGGGTCGGAGTCAGGCCGCGCCCGATCAGAATCGACGGCAACCAGCCGAACACGATGTAGGCCAGGGACGATTGCAGGCCCATGTACAGGGTCACCTGCCAGGCCAGCGGATCGCGCAGCAAGCCTCGAACGCGATAGGCGACGTTGTGCGCTCCGTGTTTCTGGCCGACTTGCGGCAGCCAGAACAGTGCCGCCGCAAATGCCGGAATGACCCAGAAGCCGAGACCCAGCGCCCAGCTTTTGTCGAAATGCTCGCTCAGCGGCACCGTCGCACCCGCCGCCATCGCCGCGCCCAGACACAGGGCCATGGTGTAGACGCCGGTCATGGTTCCGGCCTGTTTCGGAAAATCGCGCTTGACGATGCCCGGCAGCAACACGCCGATCACGCCGATGCTGGCGCCGGCCAGTACGCTACCGGCAAACAGGCCGATTTCACCGAACGAACTGCGCAGGATGATCCCGCCCGCCAGGGTCAAAAGAATGCCCAGCACCACCCGCTCCGCACCAAATCGTCGCGCCAGCACCGGCGCCAGCGGCGCAAACAGGCCCAGGCAAAGCACCGGCAACGTGGTCAGCAATCCTGCCGCGGACGCCGACAAACCAAGGGACTTCGAGACCTCACTGAGCATCGGCGCCATGCTCGACAGCGCCGGGCGCAGGTTCAGCGCCACCAGTATCAGGCCCATCAGCAACAGCCATGGCCGGCGCAAAACCGGGTGGGTTTGCTGGACCTGTTCGTCATCCGCCTCGGCGTCGATCAGCAGCTCTTCCAGCTCTGCCGAGCGTTTCAGGGTTGTGGATAACTCACTGCGGTGCATGGACTTCTCGGTTTCAAGGTTCATTGATCAACTGCCTCGACAGGGCTTTGGCCCGTTCCGGGTCGCGTTGTTCGACGGCATCGAGCAATTCGATGTGCAGGTCGAACACTTCCTGGCGGCGCGGGACGATGCTCAGGGTCTGGCGCAACTGCGCGCCGACGATGCTGGAGAAATAGCGGTACAACTCGCTGAGGGTCGGGTTGTGCGCGGCGTCCACCAGACGGCGGTGGAACACCAGGTCGCAGGCGATATAGGTATCGAGATCGCCGTGATAGTGGCTGCCGCTGACACCCAGGGCCTCGCGCAATGCCACCAGGTCCTCATCGGTACGGCGCACTGCCGCCAGGCCAATGGCCTCGACTTCGAGGATGTGCCGGGTTTCCCGGGCCTGTTCAAGGGAGCAACGGGACAGCGCCTTCAAGGTATCGAGCGGATCGATCACCGCGCGCAGGTAACTGCCGTCGCCCTGACGGATTTCGATCAACCCGGAAAACGCCAACACGCGCATGGCTTCGCGCACGGTGTTACGGCTGATGCCCAGCTCGGCGGACAACTCAGGCTCGGTGGGCAACCGCTGACCCACGACCCAAACGCCTTGGTTGATGCGCAGGCGCAATTGATCCAAAGCCTGATCGACCAGGGATCGTTTTACTAATGGAGAGATTTCTGACATGGAATTCGCCCTCTCATCCAATCATAGGATGAATTTTCTGACATGGTAGTCAGCTTCATCCAATCAGGCAAGCCATCCTCTATCGCGTCTCACCCTGAGGCCTGAAGTCTCCTTAAGGCAAAAGATGAAATTCCTGACGACTGAAAGTGATTTCCCACCCAGGCCACACGAAAGAGCTGACATCCGAAATTGAGACAGACCATCAGACTTTCGGACTTTGAATGCGGGCACTTACGCTCGAATATCCAAAGGGAATGGGAGCAGCCAATGGAAGAAGTCATTTTCGGCAAGAAGCACAGCCGTCGTTTTTTACTGGAAAAGGATCGGCAACTGCTCGTTGTACGCAGTCAGGCCGGGAGCAAGCTTGATGAGACGTTACGCTGCAAAAAAGCTCGACAGGCATTGGCCAACAGTGAGTTGGTACTGCACATCGAGGACGCCGACGTTCAGCTATTCAAACTGCCGGACAATTCAGATGTAGCCCAATGCAAGGCATTGCTGCGCGAGTTGCCAGACGTACGCTTCGCCGGCAGCGCCCTGGTCGATCCTCATACCCGGGAACCTGTTTTCTACACCGAAAACATTTTCCTGAAGTTCGTCGATCGACTCACTGCGACAGAGTGCCTGGTTATCCTCGACGAATTGGGTTTGACCATCAAACAGCAGGTTCCCTACGCGGCCAACGCCTTTTTCGTATATCACGCACATTGTCACGGCACTGAAGTCTGCTCATTTACACTTCAATTGCTCGATCGTCAGGACGTCGACTACTGCCACCCGGAAATACTGCGTCCGGGGCAACGCCGGGCCATCCATGACAACCAATGGCACCTGAAAAAAACCACCGTCACCTATCAAGTTCAGGTCGATGCCAGCGCCAATGTCGAGGCAGCCCATGCCTTGGCCCAAGGTGAAGGCATCGTGATCGCGATCATCGACGATGCCTTTGATATCGATCACCCCGAGTTCGCCAGTACCGGCAAAATCATCGGAGCGAGAAACTTTGACCGCCATAACGCCCGTCAAGGCCCTCGGCCGAAAAACCCCCTTGAGCGCCACGGTACGGCAGCAGCCGGTGTTGCATGCGCCAATGGTGAAGCCGGCGCCAGCGGCGTGGCCCCTCGAGCCAGTCTCATGCCGTTGAAACTGACCAAGCCACTAGGCGCCCGGGCCGAAGCAGATGCGTTTTTCTGGGCCGCGGACCAAGGGGCCGATATCATTTCCTGCAGTTGGGGGCCGCCGGAAGGACATTGGGCTGACCCTACCGACGCCAGGCACTCTCAGGAGTTTGCGCTGGCCGCGAGCACCCGCCTGGCCATAGAGTACGCAGCGACCAAGGGCCGCCAGGGGAAAGGCTGCGTCATTTTTTTTGGTGCCGGCAACGGCAACGAAAGCGTGGACAACGATGGCTATGCCAGCCATCCCATGGTTATTGCCGTGGGTGCCTGCAATGATCAAAATCGTCGCAGTGCCTACAGTGACTACGGCAAAGCACTGTGGTGTTGCTTCCCCAGCGGGGACCAGCCACACCCGGATCCAAAGTTTAAACCCGCCACCTCAACCCCCCAGACTCGAGGCATTCGAACCACGGATCTGAGCGGCCGGTTTGTCGACCCGATCAATGCTGCCTACACCGATTTGTTCAGCGGCACTTCCAGTGCCTGTCCTGGAGCCGCGGGCGTGGCAGCTCTGGTACTGGGGGTCAACCCGGCACTGGACCGCGGGCGGGTTCGACAGCTCCTCGCCGATTGCTGTGACAAAATCAGCCACGCCGACGACGGTCCCCTCGGTCAATACGATCAAAACGGCCACAGTCATTACTACGGCCATGGTCGCCTCAATGCCCTCCGGGCAGTGCAATTGGCACTGGAACGCGGCAAAACCGCAGACTGACCCAAACACGTAAAAAAAAAAGCCCCGCCGATCAATCGGCGGGGCTCTTTGAGACAGTCACTGACCAATCAATGCAGGATCTGGCTCAGGAACAGCTTGGTGCGTTCATTCTGCGGCTTGTCGAAGAAGTCGTTCGGTGCAGCCTGTTCGACGATTTCGCCCTTGTCCATGAAGATCACGCGGTTGGCCACGGTGCGGGCGAAGCCCATTTCGTGGGTCACGCAGAGCATGGTCATGCCGTCTTCGGCCAGGCCGATCATGGTGTCCAGTACCTCTTTCACCATCTCCGGGTCGAGGGCCGAAGTCGGTTCGTCGAACAGCATGATTTTCGGTTTCATGCACAGCGCACGGGCGATCGCCACACGCTGCTGCTGACCGCCGGACAGTTGCCCCGGGAATTTATGCGCCTGCTCCGGAATGCGTACGCGTTCCAGGTAGTGCATGGCGATTTCCTCGGCCTTGCGCTTGGGCATCTTGCGCACCCACATCGGCGCCAGGGTGCAGTTCTGCAAAATGGTCAGGTGCGGGAACAGGTTGAAGTGCTGGAACACCATGCCGACTTCACGACGGATCGCTTCGATCTGCTTGAGGTCGTTGGTCAGTTCCACGCCATCGACCACGATGCGGCCCTGCTGGTGCTCTTCCAGTCGGTTGAGGCAGCGGATGGTGGTGGACTTGCCCGAACCCGACGGCCCGCACASCACGATACGCTCGCCCTGCTTGACGTTGAGATTGATGTCTTTGAGCACGTGGAACTGGCCGTACCACTTGTTCACGCCCTGCATCTGAATAATGCCTTCAGGGCTCACAGGCTTTTTGATTGCTTCGCTCATTGGAGAACTTCCTAAATTAGGTAGCGACTTAGCGCTTGTGGCCTGTGTCGAGCTTGCGTTCCAGATGCATGGAATAGCGCGACATACCAAAACAGAAAATCCAGAACACCAGGGCGGCGAACACATAGCCTTCGGTGGCCATGCCCAGCCATTTCGGATCGGCGGCGGCTTGCTTGACGCTGTTGAGCAGGTCGAACAGGCCGATGATGATCACCAGGCTAGTGTCCTTGAACAGCGCAATGAAGGTGTTGACGATGCCGGGGATCACCAGCTTCAGGGCTTGCGGCAGAATCACCAGGCCCATGCTGCGCCAGTAGCCCAGCCCCATCGCCGCAGCCGCTTCGTACTGCCCCTTGGGAATCGCTTGCAGACCGCCGCGCACCACCTCGGCCACGTAGGCCGACTGGAACAGGATCACGCCGATCAGCGCCCGCAACAGCTTGTCGAAGTTCATGCCTTCGGGCAGGAACAGCGGCAGCATCACCGAGGACATGAACAGCACCGTGATCAACGGCACGCCGCGCCAGAACTCGATGAAGGTCACGCAGACCACGCGAATCGCCGGCATGTTCGAACGACGGCCCAGAGCCAGGACAATCCCCAGTGGCAGCGCGCCGGCGATGCCGACGGTGGCGATCACCAGGGTCAGCATCAGGCCGCCCCACTGGCTGGTCGCCACGCTGGTCAGGCCGAAGATACCGCCATTCAGCAGGAAGTAGGCAAAGATCGGGTACAGCACCAGGAAGCCCAGCCCGTACACCGCTTTATGGTGAAAGCGCGAGATGAACAATGGCGCCACGCCGACAATCGCCAGCCACACCGTCAGGTCCACGCGCCAGCGCATTTCCGGCGGGTAGTAGCCGTACATGAACTGGCCGAAACGCTGTTGGATGAACACCCAGCAGGCGCCATCCTTGGTGCAGTCGGCGCGGGTGGAGCCCACCCAGTTGGCGTCGAGGATGGCCCAGTGCAGAATCGGCGGCACCACCAGGTAGATCAGGTAGAACGCAAACAGGGTCAGCAGAGTGTTGAGCCAGCTGGAGAACATGTTCGCGCGCATCCACGCCACCGGCCCGAAGACTTTGCTCGGTGGCGGCATGTCAGGTTTGAAAGTATGAGTGCTCATGCGCTTTTCCTTACCGCTCGATCAGCGCAATGCGCTTGTTGTACCAGTTCATCAGCAGGGAAATGCTGATACTGATCGCCAGGTACACGCTCATGGTGATCGCAATCACCTCGATCGCCTGCCCGGTCTGGTTGAGCACGGTCCCGGCGAACAGCGACACCATCTCTGGATAACCGATACCGGCCGCCAGCGAAGAGTTCTTCGCCAGGTTCAGGTATTGGCTGGTCAGCGGTGGAATGATCACGCGCAGGGCTTGCGGGATGATCACCTTGCGCAGGGTCGGGCCGTTGCGCAGCCCAAGCGAATGCGCCGCCTCGGTCTGGCCATGGCTGACCGACTTGATGCCCGAGCGCACGATCTCGGCGATGAACGCCGCGGTGTACACGGTCAGGGCCARGGTCAGCGCCAGCAGTTCCGGGATCAGCACCCAGCCACCAACGAAGTTGAAGCCTTGCAGCTTCGGCATTTCCCAGTGCAGCGGCGCGCCGAAGATCAGGGCGCACAGCGCCGGGATCACCAGGAACAGCGCAAGGCCGACCCAGAACTTGTGGAACGGCACACCGGTTTCTTCGAAGCGCTTGGTGGCCCAGCGGCTCATCAGCACGATGGCGACGATGGCCACCACGACGCTGACTACGAACGGCCAGAAACCATCCGCCATCAGAGCGGCCGGCATGTTCAAGCCGCGGGCGCTGACAAAGAAGGTGTCGCCGAAGTTATGGCTGTTGCGCGGCCCCGGCATGGTCAGGAACACCGCGAAATACCAGAACAGGATCTGCAGCAGCGGCGGAATGTTGCGGAAGACTTCCACATACACCGTCGCTACCTTGCTGATGATCCAGTTCTTCGACAGCCGTGACACGCCGACGATGAACCCGAGGATCGTCGCCAGGATCACGCCGATGAAGGTCACCAGCAGCGTGTTGAGCAGGCCGATGACAAACACTCGGGCATAGGTGTCCGATTCGGTGTAGTCGATCAGGTGTTGAGCGATGCCGAAACCGGCACTGCGCTCCAGAAAGTCAAAACCGGAGGTAATGCCCCGGTGTTGCAGGTTGGTCTGGGTGTTATCGAACAGATACCAGCCCATCGAGACCACCGCCACAATGGTGATGATCTGGAATAGCCACGCACGCACTTTAGGATCGCTGAGGCTGAGCCTCTGCTTTGGTGCGCCGATTGAATTTTGCATGAAGTGCCCCGCAAATAATGGAACAGAACATCACCCGGCGGTTGGCCCACCGGGTGATAGAACCATCAGCGCACTGGTGGTGCGTATTGAATGCCGCCAGCGTTCCACAGAGCGTTCAGCCCGCGGTCGATTTCCAGCGGAGTGCCCTTGCCGAGGTTTTTCTCGAACACTTCGCCGTAG
>NZ_JBGCUL010000063.1:0-12438 GCF_054177685.1 Pseudomonas sp. P5_A2_2 | reverse complement strand
TCCGGGCCGATGCTCTACGACGTGGCGATTGCCTTGAACGACTGGTGCTCGGACGACGATGGCGTGATCGATGGACCGCGAGCGCGGGCCTTGCTGGGCGCTTATGCAGCCCTGCGACCGTTCACCGCTGCCGAAGCCGAGTTGTGGCCGACCATGCTGCGGGTGGCTTGCGTACGGTTCTGGTTGTCACGCTTGATCGCCGCGGAGTCGTTCGCCGGGCAGGATGTGTTGATTCACGATCCGATGGAGTTCCAACTGCGCCTGGCGCAGCGGCAGACGGTCAATACGCCATTGCCTTTCGCCCTTTAAAGGCTTTGACCTGTGGGAGCGAGCTTGCTCGCGAAGGCGGCATTACATTCAACATCAAGTTGACTGACCCGCCACTATCGTCGGAACGCCGCCCGGAGCAAGCACGCTCCCACAGGGTCCGGTGTCGGTTACAACGACTCCAGACACCCCGCCAGATCATTCCCCAACTTCTCCAGCACCTGCTCATAGCCCTGGGCAGTCGCCGGCGTGTACCCGCCCAGCGCATCCAGCTCAGCCAGTTTCACTGGCAAACCCGTCACCAAAGTTTCCGCCAGACGCGGGCGCAACGGCGGTTCGCTGAACACGCAGGTCTTGCCGACTTCCTGCAAACGCGCGCGCATCGCCGCGACATGCTGGGCACCGGGTTGCACTTCGGCCCCGACGCTGAACACTCCCACGTGCTTGAGGCCGTAAGCGTCTTCGAAGTAGTCGAAGGCTTCGTGGAACACGAAGTAGGGTCTGCCCTGAACATCGGCCAGGCGTTTCTTCAGGCGCGCATCCAGTGCATCGAGGCGCTCGTCGAAGGCCTTCAGGTTGCTCTGATAGCGCGCGGCATTGTCAGGATCGGCGGCACTCAGGTCGGCCGCCATTTTCGTGGCGATGACCCGGGCGTTGACCGGCGACAGCCACAGGTGCGCATCCAGGCTGCCCGGGCGGTGATCGTGGTCGTGTTCGTCGGCTTCTTCGGCGTGGGAGTGGCTATCTTCGGCGAAGCGGCGCAGTTTCATGCCCGGCAACTCCTGCACGGCGACGCTGGGCAGCGTACGACCATTGAGCACGCGAGGCAGGAAACCTTCCATGTCCGGGCCGATCCAGTACAGCAGGTCCACCGATTGCACCTTGCGTACGTCAGAAGGGCGCAACGCATAGTTATGCGGCGATGCTCCAGGTGGCAGCAAAACCTCGGGAATCGCCACACCGTCCTGCACCGCCGCGGCGATCAATTGCAGAGGCTTGATGCTGGTAAGGACCTTGACCTCGGCCTGCGCCGAACCGATCAGCAGAAAACTTGCGACAAATGCGACAAAGATAGAAAAAAGTCGGGACACGATGACCACTCGAAGAGGCGAGAACGGGTAACATAATAACGTCTCTCACAAAACTCGTCGCCGCTCATGCTAAAAACACCGATTGCCAGCCGCCCCCACGACCACTCACATTGCGTTCACAGCGCTTTGTCCGAGGCCGATGCCCTGTGCGCACGTCAAGGCCTGCGCCTGACCGCATTGCGCCGGCGGGTGCTGGAACTGGTGTGGCAAAGCCACAAGCCCCTGGGTGCCTACGACATTCTCGCGGTCCTCAGCGAGCAGGACGGTCGCCGCGCCGCGCCACCGACGGTGTACCGCGCGCTGGATTTCCTGCTGGAAAACGGCTTGGTCCATCGGATCTCCTCGCTCAACGCCTTCATCGGCTGCAATCACCCGGAACATGCTCACCAGGGTCAGTTCCTGATCTGCCGTGGGTGCCACGCCGCCATCGAGCTCGAACAAAAATCCATCAGCGACGCGATCATCGCCAGCGCCAAGGATGTCGGGTTTATCGTCGAAGGCCAGACCGTCGAAGTGGTCGGTCTCTGCTCGGGTTGCCAGGGGGCTTGATGAGCAACGCGCTGATCCGTCTTGAGCAGGTTGCCGTCACGTTCGCCGGGCAACCGGTGCTGGACAACATCGAGCTGAGCGTCGAACCGGGGCAGATCGTTACCCTGATCGGCCCCAACGGCGCCGGCAAAACCACACTCGTGCGTGCCGTGCTCGGCCTGTTGAAACCGGACAGCGGCAGCGTCTGGCGCAAGCCGAAACTGCGGGTTGGTTACATGCCGCAAAAACTTCACGTCGATCCGACCCTCCCGCTGTCGGTCCTGCGTTTCTTGCGCCTGGTGCCGGGCGTGGACCGTGCGATGGCCTTGGCGGCACTCAAGGAAGTCGGTGCCGAGCAAGTAATCGACAGCCCGGTGCAAAGCGTTTCCGGTGGCGAAATGCAGCGCGTGTTGCTGGCCCGGGCCTTGTTGCGCGAGCCRCAACTGCTGGTGCTCGACGAACCGGTGCAGGGTGTCGATGTGGCCGGCCAGGCTGAGTTGTACAGCCTGATCACCCGCTTGCGCGACCGTCACGGTTGCGGCGTGCTGATGGTCTCCCACGATTTGCATCTGGTGATGAGCACCACGGACCAGGTGGTTTGCCTCAATCGTCACGTCTGCTGTTCCGGCCATCCCGAGCAGGTCAGCGGCGATCCGGCTTTCGTCGAGCTGTTCGGAAAAAACGCACAAAGCCTGGCGATTTATCACCACCATCACGACCACGCCCACGACTTGCATGGCTCGGTGGTCAAGGCGCCCGCGTCGGGCCAACCCCATATTCACGGAGATAGCTGCAAGCATGGCTGATTTTCTGCTCTACGCCCTGCTTGCAGGCCTGGCCCTGGCCGTCGTTGCAGGCCCGCTGGGGTCTTTCGTGGTTTGGCGGCGCATGGCCTATTTTGGCGACACCCTGTCCCACGCGGCATTGCTCGGTGTGGCCCTGGGCTTCCTGCTGGATGTCAGCCCGACCGTTGCCGTCACCGTTGGCTGCTTGCTGTTGGCAGTGTTGCTGGTGACCTTGCAACAACGCCAGCCGCTGGCGTCCGACACACTTTTGGGAATTCTCGCACCCAGCACACTTTCTCTGGGTCTGGTGGTACTAAGCTTCATGCACGAAGTGCGAATCGACCTGATGGCCTATTTGTTCGGCGACCTGCTGGCGATCAGTCCGACCGACCTGGCCTGGATTCTTGGCGGTAGTGCTGCAGTACTGCTCTTGCTGGTTGCATTGTGGCGCCCATTGCTGGCAATCACGGTGCATGAAGAACTGGCCAGGGTCGAAGGTCTGCCGGTGGCTGGATTGCGCCTGGCCCTGATGCTGTTGATCGCCGTAGTGATTGCCGTGGCGATGAAAATCGTCGGCGTATTGCTGATCACTTCGTTGCTGATCATCCCGGCTGCTGCGGCACAACGTCACGCCCGTTCGCCGGAGCAGATGGCACTGGGCGCGAGCCTGCTGGGCATACTCGCCGTGTGTGGCGGGCTGGCGCTGTCCTGGTTCAAGGATACCCCGGCCGGCCCGTCGATTGTGGTGACGGCCGCCGCGCTATTTCTGCTGAGTTTTGTTCTGCCCCGTCGAGGGGTGTAGACTTGCTCGTTTTTTGCGCAAATAGAGAGTCGCAGGAATGAAGTCGTTCGCCTCCCGTTATCTGCTCCTTGTCGCATTTTCTTTGCTGCTGGGCGCCTGCCAAAGCACGCCACCGGCGGCCACCGAGGCCGCCGACGCGCGGGCCACGGCCATCGTACAGCTGGAACAAAACATCGCCAGCGATGAACTGGCCACCGCCGAAGACCAATTGGCAGCCTTGCAGGCCGAATCGCCCAACGATGCTTCCCTTGAGCAATACCAGCGGCAACTGGCCGAAGCCTACCTGCGCCGCAGCCAGATCGTGCTGCAAAAGGGTGACGTGGATGCTGCCGCTACCGCCCTTAGTCGTGCCCGCGCATTGATGCCCAAGGCTCCGGCACTGACCGGTGGAGTCAACGGCTCGATTGCCCAGGCGCGCAAGGCCGAGCTGGAAAAAGCCGAGGCTGCCCTCAAGGCTGCCGAAGCCAAGCCAAAAGCCAAGGTTGTCGATCTAATGGCTGAAAGCACCACGGTCGAGCTGAATATCAACGATATGGGCAAACTGCGTCGCCAACTCGATGCCATCGCTGCCGATGTGGTGAACTTTCAGTGTGACGTGAGCATTCAGGCACCGCGCACCAATGATTACCCTTGGCTGGCTAATTTGCTGACCAAACGGGTGAACAAGCTCGATCCTGAGTTTGATCTGAAGCTTGAGCGGCAGATTTTGCGCAGTGTTCCGGCGCAGATGGTTCTGACCCCTCGCAAATCTTAAAAGCATCGCGAGCAAGCTCGCTCCCACAGGGTTTCGGGTTGCCCACACATTTTGTGACCAACACTTCTCTACTGTGGGAGCGAGCTTGCTCGCGATGGCGGTCGCTCTAGCTCCGCAGATCTTCAGGCCAGAATCGCCTTGGCCTTCGCCTCCCTGTCCCAAACCCGATGCTGCCCAGCAGGTCGAAATTGCCTTCGGCCTTGGGCGAGCCTCTTCAGCCGTTACTTTTTTCAGACCTTTGATCGCGTTATTGCCAAATGACAGGACTAATGCGAAATAAATGCTAAGAACCTCTATACGGACAGGCTAAAATGCGCGCCCGGCTAACCGCTGATCCTTTTCTAACGCGCCCCACAAGGTTCGCTACGTGATCGAGTTTCAAAACGTCCATAAAACCTACCGCGTCGCCGGTAAGGAAATCCCCGCTCTGCATCCGACCAGTCTGACGATTGAGAACGGGCAGGTTTTCGGCTTGATCGGTCATTCCGGAGCAGGAAAAAGTACCCTGCTGCGTCTGATCAATCGCCTGGAAAACGCCAGCGGCGGCAAGATCACCGTCGGCGGTGAAGAAGTCACCGCGCTCGACGCCAATGGCCTGCGCCGCTTCCGTCAGCAGGTCGGGATGATTTTCCAGCACTTCAACCTGCTGGCCTCCAAGACTGTCGCCGACAACGTCGCGCTGCCACTGACCCTGGCCGGCGAACTGTCGCGTAGCGAGATCGACTCGCGCGTGGCCGAGTTGCTGGCGCGGGTCGGTTTGTCCGACCACGCGAAAAAGTACCCGGCGCAATTGTCCGGCGGACAAAAGCAGCGTGTCGGCATTGCCCGCGCCCTGGCGACCAAGCCAAAAATCCTGCTGTGCGATGAAGCCACCAGCGCCCTTGACCCGCAAACCACCGCATCGGTGTTGCAATTGCTGGCCGAGATCAATCGCGAGCTGAAACTGACCATCGTGTTGATCACCCACGAGATGGACGTGATCCGCCGGGTCTGCGACCAGGTGGCAGTCATGGACGCTGGCGTGATCGTCGAGCAAGGCTCGGTGGCCGAGGTGTTCCTGCATCCGAAGCACCCGACCACCAAGCGTTTCGTGCAGGAAGACGAGCAGATCGACGAAAGCGAACAGCGTGATGACTTCGCTCACGTGCCGGGTCGCATCGTGCGTCTGACCTTCCAGGGCGAAGCGACCTACGCGCCATTGTTGGGCACCGTCGCCCGGGAAACCGGTGTGGACTACAGCATCCTGGCCGGTCGTATCGACCGCATCAAAGAAGTCCCATACGGGCAACTGACCCTGGCCGTGACCGGCGGTGACATGGAAGCGGCCTTCGCCTGCTTCACCGCGGCCGACGTTCACATGGAGGTGCTGCGCTAATGGAAGCCCTGACAAGTTTCTTTGCCAATATCGACTGGTTCGAAATCTGGCTGGCCACCTGCGACACCCTGCTGATGCTCGGCGGTTCGCTGTTGTTCACCGTGCTGCTCGGCTTGCCGTTGGGTGTGCTGCTGTTCCTGTGCAGCCCGCGCCAGTTGCTGGAAGCCAAGGGCATCTACGCGATGTTGTCCCTGGTGGTGAACGTTCTGCGTTCGCTGCCGTTCATCATCCTGTTGATCGTGATGATTCCGTTCACAGTGTTGATCACCGGCACGTCCCTCGGTGTCGCGGGTGCAATCCCGCCGCTGGTGGTGGGTGCCACGCCGTTCTTCGCCCGCCTGGTGGAAACCGCCTTGCGTGAAGTGGATCGCGGCATCATCGAAGCGACCCAGGCCATGGGCGCGACCACGCGGCAGATCATCACCAACGCGTTGTTGCCTGAGGCTCGTCCGGGCATCTTCGCGGCGATTACGGTGACGGCCATTACGCTGGTGTCCTACACGGCGATGGCCGGTGTCGTGGGCGCCGGTGGTCTGGGCGACCTGGCGATCCGCTTCGGTTACCAGCGTTTCCAGACCGATGTGATGGTCGTGACGGTGGTATTGCTGCTGGTATTGGTCCAGGTACTGCAAACCGTCGGCGACAAACTGGTTGTGCATTTCTCCCGTAAATAAGACATGAGCCGGCCATTCGCTGGCAGGCGCCGGAAACCGGCGCCGCACAAGGAGTTAGCTGAATGAAAAAACTACTCGTGGCCTTCGCGGCCGTTGCCGCGTTCTCTGCCCACGCTGAAACCCTGACTGTCGCAGCCACTCCGGTTCCGCACGCCGAGATCCTCGAATTCGTGAAGCCAGCCCTGGCCAAAGAAGGCGTGGACCTGAAGGTCAAGGTATTCACCGACTACATCCAGCCGAACGTGCAGGTCGCGGAAAAGCGCCTGGACGCCAACTTCTTCCAGCACCAGCCATACCTGGATGAGTTCAACAAGGCCAAGGGCACCCACCTGGTTTCCGTGGCCGGCGTGCACCTGGAGCCCCTGGGCGCTTACTCCAGCAAGTACAAGACCATTGCCGAACTGCCTGGCGGTGCCACCGTGGTCATCCCGAACGACGCCACCAACGGCGGCCGGGCACTGTTGCTGATGGCCAAGGCCGGTCTGATCAAGTTGAAAGATTCGAACAACATCCTGTCGACCGTGAAGGACATCACCGAGAACACCAAGGACCTGAAAATCCGTGAGCTGGAAGCCGCGACCATCCCGCGTGTGCTGACCCAGGTCGACCTGGCGCTGATCAACACCAACTACGCGCTGGAAGCCAAGCTCGATCCGTCCAAGGACGCGCTGTTCATCGAAGGCAGCGACTCGCCGTACGTGAACATCCTCGTGGCTCGTCCGGATGACAAGGACAGCGAAGCGATGAAGAAACTGGTGGCTGCCCTGCACAGCCCGGAAGTGAAGGCCTTCATTCTCGAGAAGTACAAAGGCGCGGTGGTGCCGGCGTTCTGACCGACTGCTGCAACGAAAAGGGGGCGCATCGAATGCGCCCCTTTTTTGTGCCCGAAACACAGCCCTCCTGTGGGAGCGAGCTTGCTCGCGATGGGGCCGTAACATCCAACATAGATGTTGAATGTCAGTCCGCCATCGCGAGCAAGCTCGCTCCCACAGGTTTAGTGGTGCCGTTATTGACGCTTGAGCATCACCGGCAACTGCGCCACCAGCTTCGCATTGTTCAGCGGCGCCCGTATAAACCCGCGTTGGGTGCCGTCCGGCCCGATCACCGCGAGGTTGCCGCTGTGGTCGACGGTGTAGTTCGGCTTGCTGGTGTCCGCCGGAATGTATGGAATGCTCACCGCGTTGGCGATCTTTTGCAGCTCTTCGGTCGACGCCGGGGTCAKGCCGATGAACTGCGGGTCAAAGTAACCCAGGTACTGCTTGAGCTGCTTGGGCGTATCGCGATTGGGGTCGATGCTGACCAGCACGATTTGCAGTTTATCCACCGCTTCTTGCGACAACTCGCTCTTGATCTGTCGCAGCTGGGCGAGGGTGGTCGGGCAGATGTCCGGGCAGAAGGTGTAGCCGAAGAACAGCAGGCTCCACTTGCCTTTCAATTCATTGATCGCGACCGGCTGGCCGTCCTGATTGGTCATCGTCACGTCCGGCAGATTACGGCTCTGCGGCAGCAAAATGATTCCGGCGTCGATCAGCGCTGTCGGATCGCCCTGATTCTTCCCGGACAGCACCTTGTTGACGGTCAGGCCCAGGATCAGTGCGACCAGGGCAACGAGAATGAAGACGGTTTTCTGGGTTCGAGTCATAGGTTCAACAGTAAGTAGTGGTCTACGAGCAGGGCGATAAACAGCAGGAACAAGTAGTAAATAGAGTACTTGAACGTGTTGATCGCCGCGTGCGGCCGAGTGCCACGGTACAGCACCACGGCCCATTGCAGAAATCGCGCACCCAGCCCGAGCGCACACGCCAGGTACAGCACACCGCTCATGTGGATCACGTAAGGCATCAGGCTGACAGCKAGCAACGCGAAGGTATACAGCAGGATATGAATCTTGGTGTAGTGCTCGCCATGGGTGACCGGCAGCATCGGTATGTCGGCCTTGGCGTATTCCTCCTTGCGATGGATCGCCAGCGCCCAGAAGTGCGGCGGGGTCCAGGCGAAGATGATCAGCACCAGCAGCAGCGGTTCGGCGCTGACGTGACCGGTGGCGGCAGTCCAGCCGAGCAACGGCGGCGCAGCACCGGCCAGACCACCGATGACAATGTTCTGCGGGGTCGCGCGCTTGAGAAATCCGGTGTAGATCACCGCGTAGCCGAGCAACGAGGCGAGGGTCAGCCACGCGGTCAGCGGGTTGGTAAACGTCAGCAACATGGCTTGCCCGAGGGCTGCCAATACCAGCGCGAACGTCAGCGCAGCTGTCGGTGACACCCGGCCTTCGGCGAGCGGCCGTTTGTGGGTGCGCGCCATGACCGCGTCGATGCGCCGGTCCACCACATGATTGACCGCCGCCGCGCCACCGGCACACAAAGCGATGCCCAGGTTGCCGAAAATCAGCACCGTCCACGGCACGCCGGCACGGGTCGCGAGGAACATCCCCACCAGTGAAGTGATGAGCATCAGCACCACGACTTTGGGTTTGGTCAGCTCCAGGTAGTCACGCCAGATCGCCTGACTGGGACGTTCGCCGATCAGAATCGCCATGGCATCTCTCCTTTTATTGTTATGGGCCCGGCTGAGTGTTTACGCGGGCTGAAGTGCCAGCGCGCTTGCTTGACCCGGACCAGACTGGTGCGGGCGTGGTAATTGACCAGCACCATGGTCAGCAACAGCGCCGCCCCTCCCGCGTTATGCGCGACGGCCACCGGCAGCGGCAGATGGAACAGCACGTTGCTGATACCCAGGGTGATTTGTGCGCCAAGGACGATCAGCACCAGGCCTGCCAGGCGCGTCATGCCAACCGCCTTCAGTTGCCAGGCCAGACCGAGCAATACCAGGGTGACCAGCAACGCACCGATGCGATGGGTCAGGTGAATGGCCGTACGGGCATCGCTGTCCAGTTGCCCGCCGAGATAGTTCGGACCGATGTGTTGGGTCAGGTGAAAGCCATTGGCGAAGTCGGCAGGCGGCAGCCATTGGCCGTGGCAAGTAGGAAAGTCGATACAGGCCACGGCGGCGTAATTGGAACTGACCCAGCCACCGAGGGCGATTTGCCCGATCACCAGCAGCAGTCCGGCCGTCGCCCAGTGCTGCAAGCGTCGCGGCACGGTCAACGCCGGCAGTACGCCGGACAGGCGCAAGGTCAGCAGAAACAACAGGCTCAAGGTCGCGAAACCGCCAAGCAAATGCCCGGTAACCACCTGCGGCCAGAGCCTGAGCGTTACTGTCCACATGCCGAACGCGGCTTGGCCAAGAACCACCGCCAACAGAAACAACGGCAGCTTCACCGGTTGCCCCGGATGGCGGCGATGCCCCCACGCACGACCGGCCAACACCGCGATCAACAGCCCCAGCGTGCCCGCGAAGTAGCGGTGGATCATCTCGTTCCAACCCTTGTGGGCCTCGACTGGAGTGTCCGGGAAATGCAATTCGGCATGGGCCAGCTGGGCTTCGCTTTTCGGCACGCTGATGAAGCCGTAGCAGCCGGGCCAGTCCGGGCAGCCGAGGCCGGCGTGGGTCAGGCGGGTGTAGGCGCCGAGCAACACCACAATCAGTGCCAGCAAGGTGGCAAACAACGCGAGGCGAAATCCAGGTTTGGCCATGACGATGCCCTTATCCGATATTCGACAGTTTCAGCAGGTGACGCAGGTCGTTGAGCAGGTCCTTACCCTTCACCGACGGGTCATAGCGCAGCACCAGGTTGCCGTGAGGGTCGATGATCCACAGGTGCGGCGCGTCATTGCTTTGAGCGCCTTTAGTGTAGGCAGGCAAGTCCAGTGAATAGCGTTGCAACTGCGGGTACTCGCGTTGAAGTTTAGTCTCGTAATCGCTGTTCAGCGTCTGCGCGGCAGCCAATGCATGGCTGGCGCGGGACGCATCGCGGCCGAGGCCGATCTGGATCTGCCGCGCCAGATACACCAGTTGCTGGCAGTCCACCGCACAATCCTTGGGCGCCGTTACCAGTATCTGCCAGCGATCCTCCTGAGCCTGCACGCCGATGTCGGCACGGGTCTGGCCGTTACCGATCAGTTCGCCGTGATAACTGCGGCCCTCGGGCACCCAGAAATTCAGCTTGTACATGCCGGTGGCGAGGATCATCGGACCGATCACCCCGAACAGGATCAGCAGCAGTTGCAAGCGGCCCTTGCGCCGGTTCACCGACGGTTTCGCCTCAGATATGCTGGGTGGATTCATGGCCGCTCCCATGGTGCTTCTCCTTTGCGTTGTGCCAGCCGAGATAGAGATAAAGGCCGAACAGGGCGATCGTCATGGCGAACCACTGCACGGCATAAGCAATGTGTTTTTCCGGCCCCATGACCACCACCGGCCAATCGGCCTGATAAGTGGCGGGGCCGGTTTCGGCGCGTAGCTCAAAGGCAAAGCCTTCGCGGTTCAGCGCAGTCCAGAGCCTGGTTGGCTCAACGGCCGTAATCAGCTTCGGCCATGTCAACGTTGTGGGATCTGCGTGCAATTGGAACGTCGCACCGGGGGAGACGTAGACCCACGCGTCGAGGCTGACCGCTTCGGTGGGTGTCTTGAATTGAGGTGGTGTGCGGCGCTCCGGCCACGGCAGCCAGCCGCGATTGACCAGCAGCCAAAGCCCGGTGGCCTGATCGTGAAACGGTTGCAACAGCTCGACACCAACCCTGCCGTTGCGTTGACTGTTGTCCAGCAGCAGGCTGTGTTCGGCATCGAACTGGCCATGCAGGCGAACCCGGCGGAAGGCCGGGTCAGTGATGTATTGCAGTTCGGTGCTGGCCATCGGCTCGGCGACACGGCGCTCGGCGTAGGTTTGCAGCAGCGCGCTTTTCTCCGCGCCCCGGCTCAATTGCCAGAACCCCAAAGACACCAGCAGCGGCAGCAACAACGCCACCACCAGCGTTGGCACGACACCTGGCCGAAAGCGCTTCATGGCGTCGCCAGAAAGTTGATCATCGCGATAGCTATACTCATATCATCGCTTCTCCCCCCGGAGTCTCACCATGCTCAAAGCAGCCATCGTCCTGATGCTGATTGCCACGGTTGTCAGCCTGTTCAGCGGCCTGTTTTTTCTGGTCAAGGACGACAGCCGCTCAAGCCGCCTCGTCATTGCCTTAAGTGTGCGAGTGACGCTGGCCGCCCTTACCCTCGGTCTGATCGCCTGGGGCTTTTTCAGCGGCCAACTGGTCTCTCACGTGCCTTGGTAAAAGGCTTAGAGCACATAGACGAAAACGAACAGCCCGATCCACACCACATCCACGAAGTGCCAGTACCAGCTCGCCGCTTCGAAGCCGAACTGATGCTCGCTGTCGAAGTGCCCGCGCATGATCCGCATCAGCATCACGAACAGGATGATGGTGCCGATGGTCACGTGGGCGCCGTGGAACCCGGTGAGCATGAAGAATGTCGCGCCGTAGATGCCCGAGCCCAGGGTCAGTCCCAGTTCGTGATAGGCGTGCATGTACTCTTCGGCCTGGAAGGTGAGGAACCCGCAGCCGAGCAATACGGTGAGCAACAGCCAGAGTTTCAGTGCGCCGCGATGGCCCTTTTTCAAGGAGTGGTGGGCGATGGTCACGGTTACGCTGGAACTCACCAGTAACACGGTGTTGAGCAGCGGCAGGCCCCAGGGGCTGATGACTTCCTTGGGCGGCGGAAACAATTTCGAGTCGGGGTTGTTCAGCAACGGCCAGACGAATTCGAAGTTCGGCCACAGCATGTGCGCGATGCCTTTGGCGCCTTCACCGCCGAGGGCCGGGCCGGAGACATGACGCACATAGAACAGCGCGCCGAAAAAGGCGATGAAGAACATCACCTCCGAGAAAATGAACCAACTCATGCCCCAGCGGAACGAACGATCCATTTGCGCGCTGTACAAACCACCGCGACTTTCCTTGATGACCGTACCGAACCAGCCGAACAGCATGTAGGCCAGCAGCAACCCGCCGACGAAAAAGATCAGTGGCCCGTGGGACTCCGGGCGCGCCGCTTTCAGATCATTGAACCAGGTGGCCAGGCCGTACACGGTAGTGACCATGCCGAGCGTGGCGATGATCGGCCATTTGCTCTGGGCGGGAACGTAATAATGTTCATGAGTTGCCATTTATTGTTCTCCTTATCGGGCACGCTCAGCCGCCAGTGTTTACTGCTACTGGTGGATGTCGGGCGGTGATATCGAACAGCGTGTAAGAC
>NZ_JBGCUL010001364.1:0-1000 GCF_054177685.1 Pseudomonas sp. P5_A2_2 | reverse complement strand
GTCGAACTCAAGACCCTCGACGGTGTGGTCGATGTGGTGGGCACTGGCGGCGACGGTGCCAATATCTTCAACGTGTCGACCGCTGCTGCGTTCGTGGTTTCCGCTGCTGGCTGCACCGTGGCCAAGCATGGCAACCGTGCAGTCTCGGGCAAGAGCGGCAGTGCCGATCTGCTGGAGGCGGCCGGTATCTACCTGAACCTGACACCGGTGCAAGTGGCGCGCTGTATTGACAACGTTGGTATTGGTTTCATGTTTGCCCAGACCCATCACTCTGCGATGAAATACGCTGCAAGCCCGCGCCGCGAATTGGGTCTGCGGACCTTGTTCAACATGCTCGGCCCGCTTACGAATCCGGCGGGTGTGAAGCATCAGGTGGTCGGAGTATTCACCCAGGCCCTGTGCCGGCCGCTGGCGGAAGTGCTGCAGCGTCTGGGCAGCAAACACGTGCTGGTGGTGCATTCGAAGGATGGTCTGGACGAGTTCAGCCTGGCTGCGCCAACGTTTGTCGCTGAGTTGAAGGATGGCCAGATCACCGAGTATTGGGTCGAGCCGGAAGACCTTGGCATGAAGAGCCAGAGCCTGCATGGCCTGGCGGTGGATAGCCCGGCGGCGTCCCTGGAACTGATTCGCGATGCCTTGGGCAAGCGCAAGACCGAAAACGGTCAGAAAGCGGCCGAGATGATCATGCTCAATGCCGGTGCCGCGCTGTACGCCGCCGATCATGCCAGCAGTTTGAAAGAGGGAGTTGCACTTGCGCACGATGCGCTGCACACCGGCCTCGCTCGGGAAAAGCTCGAGGAGCTGGGTGCGTTTACCGCGGTATTCAAAGTGGAGAATGAGGGATGAGTATACCGACGGTTCTGGAAAAGATTCTGGCGCGCAAAGTCGAGGAAGTGGCCGAGCGCAGCGCTCGCGTCAGCCTCGCCGAGCTGGAAAGGCTGGCCAAGGTGGCCGATGCGCCCCGTGGTTTTGCCAAGGCCTTGCTGGCTCAGGCCAAGCT
>NZ_JBGCUL010001363.1:0-1000 GCF_054177685.1 Pseudomonas sp. P5_A2_2 | reverse complement strand
GGCCAGGCACAGGCAACGCGCGATGTGGCCGCTGCCGATGGTCGGCGAGGCGTCAGAGCGAATCAGCACTCTCATTGCAGCTCACCTGCGGCTTTAAGCGCGGCATACAGGTACTCCGCGCGCTTCCAGTCCTGCGGTGTGTCGATGTCCTGCACCAGATGACGCGGCAGGATGACCGGCAGGCTGTACGGTGAATACAGCACCTCGCCACGCAGCCAGGCGTCGCTGCGGCCCCAGTAGAACTGCCCGGCATCCTGATAGGCGACCGACAAATCCTGGGAGCGGGTGTCACGATACTGCGGATACAGTGCCGTCAATGCGCCGCGATCATCAAGGGTCAAGGCTCGCTGAACCGGAAAACCGAAGTCGCACACCGAAAAGGCGAACGACTTGTCGGGATGCTGATCCAGCAGGCTCAGCCCTTGGGCAAGAAATCGTGTTTGCAACAACGGCGCGGTCGCGTAGATGCAGCAGGCGCGATCAAACTCGTCACCCTGTTCGCCCAATGCTTGCAGGGCATGGGCGATCACCGCTGCGGTCCCCGTGAAGTCGTCGGCCAGTGCCGCCGGGCGCATGAAGGGCACCTGAGCGCCACAGTCCCGCGCCAGTCCGGCGATTTCTTCGTCGTCGGTGCTGACCACGATCCGGGAAAACAACCCGGACTCCATCGCGACCTGAATCGAGCGGGCAATCATCGGCACACCGGCGAACGGCTTGAGGTTCTTGCGGGGTATGCGTTTGCTGCCACCGCGGGCCGGTATGATGGCGACGTTGTTCAACGGCGTTTTTCCAGGACAAACCAGGTGATGTCATCCACCGGGAATTGCCGATCGCGGTGGTAGCCAAAACCGTAATCGAGCAGTTGCAGGTCGTCGTAGCGATCGAGCATTTCACCGGCAAAATCGCGTTTGAACAACTTGCCGCTATTGCCGCGATACGGGACTTCGACCGGCGCCGGATTGTAGTACTCGGCGATCAGTATGTAGCGCTGGCTCAGCTC
>NZ_JBGCUL010001362.1:0-1001 GCF_054177685.1 Pseudomonas sp. P5_A2_2 | reverse complement strand
GCATTACCCCAACCGGAGACTTGATGCAGGCGCAGGGTGGCGCCGCCGAACGGGAAGAGCCCGCGTTGCACTTCCATCTGCGCGAACCGGGTGTTGCTGGCGCACAGGTTGATGTCGGCGGCCAGCATCAATTCGATGCCGATGGTCAGGCAATAGCCCTGGGCGGCGACGATCACCGGTTTGCTGACCCTGGGGCCGGCGAACACCCCCCACGGATCACAGCCGCCAGCGGGTACCTGCCAGCCTTCTGCGAGTGTGACACTGGCATTGACCAGGTCGAGCCCGGCGGTAAAGTGCTCGCCATGAGCGAACACCACCGCCACGCGTGCCTCGTTGTCGGCCTCGAACTCGCCATAGGCCAGGCTCAATGCGTTGAGCAGGTCGAGATCGAAGGCGTTGCGCTTGGCTACCCGATCCAGACCGATCATGAACACATGACCATGCCGTTCGCGGCTGACTCGACTGGAGCTGGGCTGATTCATGGAGTGATCCTCGGGGTGGGAAAGACGTGCCAGACCGGCGGTCTGCACGGCAAAGGGTGAACCGTTTTAGCGCCATCACCCGCAAGGCCGGGCCTTTGAAAAGTAGACGGCTGATCGATTATTCGCAAAGCCTGTGACACAACGGTGTATCCGGTGGATTTCGGATAAAAAAAGYTCCCTTTTTTGGCAAATTCCGGTATAGTGCGCGCCGGCCTTTAGCCGGGCCGCGTTTAGGTAGAGCAATTCCCCGAAGTCAGCTTCGGCTGCACGTCCGTACTGCGGACTCTCCCTTGACGATTCTTTTCATTCATTCGTTTTCGCAAATCCCCGCCGACAAAGCTGCCAGGGCGACTCTTGAGTCTCAACACGGCACGCGCAGCTTTGGAGCATGGGTCTTTGCGGATGCACTTAGAGGCAGACCCATGACCCAGGAAACCGGCGGCTTCGCCGCTTTTAATCTTAATCCGAATATTCTTGCAGCCGTCACCGCGACTGGCTACGAAGAGCCATCGGCTATTC
>NZ_JBGCUL010001361.1:0-1002 GCF_054177685.1 Pseudomonas sp. P5_A2_2 | reverse complement strand
GGTCAGCTTTAGTGCTGTTAGCAAGAGCTGAGCCAAGGCTTTCAAAAAGCCAAAAAACTCCCGTTCGGCGGCTCAAGAGCGGTCGATTGAGAGGGATTTTGGAGTGCCTTGGTGCCTGCCAGGGCCGGKATAAGTTGGCTTTTTGGTCAGGTTTTACATCCAGGCTTTTTTTTAAACCGGATTTGGGCGGCCGCGGAGAATACTGACTCCTCGGCCAGGTCTCAAGTGCTCCGCAACGGCGCACCGACGACAGGTTTGGGGCACGGTTGCGGGGCAGCATCAGAAATGCACCTTCACCAGCAGGCTGGTGGTGTTTTGATGGGTATCCAGGTTCGAGCTGTTTTCGACCCGGTGTTTGTCTCTGCGAATCATCTGTTGCTCCCTCTTGTTTTTATTTTTGAGGCGCAGGCAACCCCTGCCCACTGTAGGAGCGAGCTTGCTCCTACAGGGTTCGTGTTTCTGGTGTTAATGCGTTTGAGCCTGACAGTCGTTGATGGCCGCGCGTTCGGCGCCACCCAGGATGTTGAACAGCAGGTTCAGCGTCAGCGCGCTGAGGGTGGCCATGGCGATGCCGCTGTGGGTGATGGGGCTCATCCACACGGGCAGGTGGGCGAAAAACTCCGGACGTACGACCGGGATCAGACCCATGCCGATGCTCACCGCCACCAGCAACTGGTTGCGACGGTCACCGATGTCGGCTTCCTGGAGAATCTTGATCCCGGTAGCGGCGACCATGCCGAACATCGCAATCGCTGCGCCGCCCAGTACTGCCGGAGGAATCGAGGCCACCAGGAACGCGGCTTTGGGCAGCAGGCTCAGGACGATCAGCAACCCGCCGGCAACGATGGTCACCGAGCGGCAGCGCACGCCGGTCATCTGCACCAGGCCGATGTTCTGGGCGAAGGAGGAGTGGGTGAAGGTGTTGAAGAAGCCGGCGAAAAACGAAGCGCCGGCATCGCACAGCAAGCCGCGACGCAGCATCCGTGGGCAGACTTCCTGGCC
>NZ_JBGCUL010001360.1:0-1003 GCF_054177685.1 Pseudomonas sp. P5_A2_2 | reverse complement strand
TGGCCGCCCGACTTGTATCGCTGGTGTCCAGCCCGTTCGAGCTGCCCCACCACTCGCCGTAGGCCCCGATGAAGCCGGCCTTCATGAAGGGGATCACGTCGGCGTTCTGGGCCAGCACCGGCTTGAGCTGGGAGATGTGCTGAAGCACCAGGCTGAGCGGGGCGTCAGTGCCGGACGAGTCGGAGTTGTAGGACGCTTGCACGATGAACTTCACGCCTGCGGCGCGACCCGCGGCGAAGCGCGCGTTCAGCGTGTCGAGGAAGGACTGCGGCAAGGCGCTGGAACGGTAGTTGTCCAGCGGGATGCGGTAGAGGAACAGGCGGGTGTTCCAGTCATTGACRAAGCTCGACAGCRTCGAGGTGGTCATCTCGCTGTCCTTGGGCGWGACGAAAAAGCCGCGCTCGGGATTGGGGAAGTCGGCGGTAGTGCTGGTGAAGGTGGCCGAGGTCGTGGGACCGGAAGCGGTCGGGGATGTCGTTGGCGTGGTCGTGGTTGTGGTTGTGCTTGCGCCGCCGTCATTCCAGCAGGCCTTGGTCTCTCCCGGAGCCGGGTCCCCGAAGTTGGCGTTGTTGCAGTCCACCGAGTTGGCGAACGACTTCACGACCGAACTGGCCGGCGTGCCGTACTTGACTTCGCGGGTGCCGTCGAATGTGCAGGTGCCGTATTCCTGCGCGCACACGGTCCATGCCTGCGGAGTTGAAGTAGGCGACGTCGCGGGTAAGGTGGCGCCTGAGGGGTCGACGGCGTCGGCAGTGCTGCCACCACCTCCACCGCAGGCGGCGACGAGGATAGAAGCGGCTGCAACAAATTGGGACAGTAGTGCTCTTCGAAAAGTGCGAGCGAAAGGAGTACGGTCGTTCATTGGTGATTTGTGAGGGCTTGTAATGGGGTTAGGCGAGGCACTGACTGGGGCCATGTACCGGTGCGTAGATCGGACAGGGCAGTGGTGCGCTGGCCTGTGCGCGGCGGTCCGGAACTGCGGACCGCCGTCACATGCGGATGC
>NZ_JBGCUL010001359.1:0-1004 GCF_054177685.1 Pseudomonas sp. P5_A2_2 | reverse complement strand
AGTCTTTTCAAGTTTGGCGTAGTCCTTGTCGATCTTGCTCAGCGCGGAGTTGTACTGATCTTGGCTGATGCGACCTGCATCCAGATGCTTTCCCAGTTGCTCGACCTGATTGTCCAGCTTGGACATGGCCGCGCGGGCCGGATCGATTGCGCCCAGTAGGCTGTTGAGGGCCTTCTGTTCATCCAGTGTCGACTTCGCCAGCGCCGCCTGCTGTTTGTCCAACTGCGCGGTGATTTTGGTGAACTCGGCCTCGCCATAGGCGCCGGTCTTGGTCAGCTTCGCCAGGCTTTCGCGCTGTTTGGCCAGTTCCTGCGTGGTGGTCGCGCCTTTCGACAGAGACTTTTCCAGCGCCTGCATTTCGTTCATCAGGCTGACGGCGGACTGCTCAGCGCGATCGCCAGCTTTGGTCAGCTTGTCGAGATCGGTCGCAGCGTTGGCGGCATCAGCCGAATCGACCTTGATGCCGAGTTCTGCAATGTTCATCGACTCACCTTGAATAATTGCCCGCTCTCACGGGCTGTTGTCGCGTGCTTCAGCCATCACCGCAATGGCTTCCGACTCCATAACGCGGATGTCCTGGAACACACCGGGGCGATCCTTTGCCGGGATGCCGACGAGCTTCATCACATTGGGCAGAACGCCGTAATCGAGGCCAGTTGCGCCGCACGCACCGGTACGCCACTGGGTCCCCATCGAATCCATGACGAGGAAAGACGGCCAGTTGTCCGGCCAGACTTCAATGGAGTCATCGATATCCGATGGAGAAAGCCCAAACACCGAAAGGACATTGGAATCAGTGGTCTGCTCGTAGAGTGCGCGTGCGACGTCGGTCAGTTTCCCAAGCGGGCCTTACCGAACGCTTCGCTATAGGCCTTTACGACAGCGTCCGACACGCCAACACAACTCTTCACCAGAGCTGTGATCGACTCGTCACTAAGTTTGTCACCGAAGCCCCAAGACACGACCAGATCCTTGATCTGTTCGACGCCTTGCTCGACTTCGGC
>NZ_JBGCUL010001358.1:0-1005 GCF_054177685.1 Pseudomonas sp. P5_A2_2 | reverse complement strand
AGACTGGCGGTGATCGATTATTCCCTGCCCTCGACCGAACAACGTCTGTTGGTCTTCGACCTTAAACGGCGCAAGTTGCTGTTTCACGAACTGGTCGCCCATGGCCGCAACAGCGGTGAAAACATGGCCACGCTGTTCTCCAACCAGAATGAAAGCCACGCCACCAGCCTCGGCCTGTTCCGCACACAAGAGAGCTACCGCGGCCAGAACGGTTACTCGCTGCGCATGGAAGGCCTGGAGCCAGGCTTCAACGATAACGCCTTTGACCGGGCCATCGTCATTCACGGCGCGCCCTATGTCAGCCCGGTGCTGGCCCGAGCCAATGGCCGGATCGGTCGCAGCCTGGGTTGCCCGGCCGTCAGACCGGCGATTGCCCATCGTCTGATCGATTCGATGAAGGACGGGCAGCTGTTGTTCTCCTACTACCCGGACCAGCGCTGGTTGAAGTCGTCTTCCTACATCAACTGTGGCAGCGACACCGTGGCTTCAAGGGAAAAGTCCACTTCACGCCAGTAAGCAATGCCCTTACCTGTCAAAACTGTAATCCCCGCCTCAGCCTGCTGAAAGGCACCGCCCGTTAGCCTCGTCGACAAGTTCACAGGCTGACGGGCGGAACACACGGCATGCACTCCCACACATCAAGACGCACCTTCGTCAAAGGGCTGGCCATCAGCGGGCTCTTCGGCGGCCTCGGGTTATGGCGCACGCCGGTCTGGGCGATCAGCAGTCCCGGCGAACCGCAGGTGTTGGCGGGCAGCGACTTCGATCTGTTCATCGGCGAATCTCCGGCGAATTTCACCGGTAACCCGCGCACCGCCACGACCATCAACGGCGGCATTCCCGGCCCGCTGCTGCGCTGGCGTGAAGGCGAAACGGTGACGCTGCGGGTGCGCAACAAACTCAAGGACAGCACCTCCATTCACTGGCACGGCATCTTGCTGCCGACCAACATGGACGGCGTGCCGGGGCTGAGCTTCAAGGGCATCGAGCCGGGCGGCATGTACG
>NZ_JBGCUL010001357.1:0-1007 GCF_054177685.1 Pseudomonas sp. P5_A2_2 | reverse complement strand
CTTTCAGCCTTGTCGACAGCGGTGTACGCCGCGGCATTGACAATAACGTCAGGCGCAAAGCGCTGTACGGTGGCAGCGAGCCCCGCAAGGTCATTCAAATCGCCACAGTAATCCGGGCTGCGAGAGTCCAGTGCGAGCAACTCGCCCAGCGGGGCAAGGCTGCGTTGCAGTTCCCACCCGACCTGACCGTTTTTACCGAGCAATAGAATTTTCATGCAGTACGCCCGGCGTAGTTTTTCTCTACCCACTGAAGGTAAGCACCCGACTGGATATTGCTGACCCAGTCCTGGTTATCCAGGTACCACTGCACGGTTTTGCGGATACCGGTTTCGAAGGTCTCTGCCGGTTTCCAGCCCAGTTCGCGCTCGAGCTTGCGAGCGTCGATGGCATAACGGCGGTCATGCCCGGGACGATCGGTCACGTAGGTGATTTGAGCGTTGTAAGGCTGGCCGTCGCCGCGTGGACGCATCTCGTCGAGCAAGGCGCAGACCGTGTGCACGATGTCCAGATTTGGTTTTTCGTTCCAGCCGCCCACGTTGTAGACCTCTCCCACGGTGCCGGCTTCCAGCACGCGACGAATGGCGCTGCAGTGGTCTTTGACATACAGCCAGTCACGAATCTGCTGACCATCACCGTAGACAGGCAGTGCCTTGCCGGCCAGTGCGTTGACGATCATCAGCGGAATGAGTTTTTCCGGGAAGTGATACGGACCGTAGTTGTTCGAGCAGTTGGTCGTCAGTACTGGCAGACCATAAGTGTGATGATACGCGCGAACCAGGTGATCACTGGCGGCCTTGCTGGCCGAGTAAGGGCTGTTCGGTTCGTACTGATGACTTTCGCTGAATGCGGCTTCATCTTTGGCCAGCGAGCCATAGACTTCGTCGGTAGACACGTGCAGGAAGCGAAACGATTGCTGCGCATCGGCCGCCAGACCCTTCCAGTAAGCGCGCACGGCTTCCAGCAAGCGGAAAGTACCGACGATGTTGGTCTCGATGAAGTCTTCCTGG
>NZ_JBGCUL010001356.1:0-1012 GCF_054177685.1 Pseudomonas sp. P5_A2_2 | reverse complement strand
GTTCCACCTGGCCGGGTGAAAGCTTGTTCACATATTGCGAGACATTGTTGGAGTCGATACTGAAAAGCGGCATATCGTTCTTGAATTTCCAGGATTGACCTCGCACCTGGCCATAAGACCAGCCACCGCCCAGCGGACCGGGCGGAGTCCAGGCCGGGATGACCCCATCGGCACTAGCCGCGACCTCCCCTCCCAGCGGCGTTAGCTTCGTACCGAGTAGCGCAGGATCCTTCTGTGCAGCTTGAACCGTGCCAATAGCAGCCAATGCTGCCAATGCCGCGATCAGATGCCTGACTCCACTTCTGGTGGAGATGCCGGCGCATGGACGCGCAATAACTTCATTCATTGGAAGATCCTCATGGGGCTGTAACCGGCGGCGCGGCCTTCCTGGAGGGAAGACTCGGGCTGTGCCACACTCTCTAATCAACTGACTTGATCACTTGACCAAGTCAATTGACCACATTGCAAACCACATGCCAAATCATGGTGATTAAATTAATTAGCTTAGTTATCAATGCGTTAGAAGTTATATCAATCTGCCAGGCAACAGCTGCTCACTCACGTGCGCACCAGCTTGTGTCAGCAGGCCGCACCAATCTGGGAATTTACGAAACAATCGTTACGTATTATCCCCGCATTGGAATGAGCTATTCATGTATGCCATTGGCAACAAAAACCCATGCGCCGATCCACATCGGCTCATGACTCGCAGACCAGTCATGCTGTAGCATCCGCCGGCGTTGACGCCGAAGCCCAGGCAGGCGCTACAGCAGTAACAATGGAGATTGCTTGACTATGGCTAGAGTGGGCGCTGAATTACGTAGACAGGACTTCGTGGAAGCCACTGTCAAAGTGATTGCTGAACATGGGGTTGCCAATGCAACGACTCGACGTATCGCCGCTGCCGCAGGCTGCCCTCTCGCGTCGCTGCACTACGTGTTTCATACAAAAGACGACCTCCTCTATGCGGTCTATGAGTCTCTTTTCAACTTGCCACACCAGGCCCTGACGA
>NZ_JBGCUL010001355.1:0-1014 GCF_054177685.1 Pseudomonas sp. P5_A2_2 | reverse complement strand
CCACGGGGCAGCAGGCTGCCGAACTGGAACTGCGCGCGGCGACTCATGGCGTTGCCAGCGTAGACGTTCTCGCTCATCACGTGTTCCATGAACCCGGCGGGGGCGAACACCTTGACCTTGCCGGCCTTGACGTCGGCCTCGTCGATGACCCCGCGCACGCCACCGAAGTGGTCGACGTGGGTATGGCTGTAGATCACCGCCACCACCGGTTTGTGCGGGCGGTTCTGGTAGTACAGGTCCAGTGCTGCCTTGGCAGTTTCGGCCATGGTCAGCGGGTCGATGATGATCAGCCCGTCGTCGCCTTCGATGATGGTCATGTTGGCCAGATCGAGGCCGCGAACCTGATACAGCCGTGGGCTGACTTCGAACAGTCCGGCATGGGCGCTGAGCTGGGCCAGGCGCCACAGGCTCGGGTTGACCGACTCCGGGGCCTGGTCTTTGGCGAGGAAGTCATAGGCCTGGATATCCCAGATGACCTTGCCCGAGGCGTCCTTGACCTGGCCCTTGAAGGGCGCGATCAAGCCTTTGGTGACCGACTCGTAGTCGGTGCGGTCGGTGAAGGGCAGTTGTTGCAGTACGGCGGCGTTACTGGCCGTGGTTTGCGGGCTGGCCGCGACCGGTGCGTCGGCGGCGACCACCGATTGCGCAAGGCAGGCAGTGATTAGGCAAGCGAGCAGCCCATGAGGGCTCAAGGTGAAACGAGGCATGGCGTCTCCGTTTTTTATCGTTATGGTCAGACCAGCTTCGAGGGTAGGGCGGCACTCGGGCAGGGCGATCATCAGCAACGGACAAAAACCATTCAGGACCGCTATCCTTGGGCCACGCATACCCAACAGGTTGACCCATGCTCGAAGTCCATGGCGTTTTCAAAAGCTACGCCACCCCGCAGGGGCCGCTGCCGGTGCTGCAAGGCGTCGACCTGACGCTCAGGCCCGGCAGCAGCCTGGCGCTGATGGGCGAGTCGGGCAGTGGCAAAAGCACCTTGCTGCACCTGATCGCCGGGCTGGACAGGAT
>NZ_JBGCUL010000062.1:0-12478 GCF_054177685.1 Pseudomonas sp. P5_A2_2 | reverse complement strand
GGTCGGGACTACGACTTATCAGTGAATGTGACATTGAACACCATCCTGTTCTTGATTTGAACCGTGCCGCCGTCCACCAAGCTGCCTTCGGGGTTGCTGGCGGGGCCGCGCTTGTAGGTCACGGTGTAGATCCGCGTCTCGCTCGGCACCGCGTCGGGGAACGGAAGCTTCACGACTTCCAAGAACGTCAGTGCGGTCTCGTGGACTTGATACTCCGTCGCGTTGACGATCACGGTGATCGACTTGCGCGACGTATAGAAGCGCTCGACACCGGGCGCCGAGAGATCGACCAACTCGGTGTCGGCGATTTGCCGGTCCGCGCCGGCGCCGCGCACATCGAGCCACACGTCGTGCGTTTCGGCATCGACTCGAGCCAGCTTCTTGAGCGTGATGCCAGAGACGCGAGTGCCGCCCCATTCGATGACCTGATCGTCAAGCTCGAGACGGAATGAGCGGTCGTTGCGAAAGACCAAGAACTTCTCGACCCCCGAGCTACGCAGATCGACGGTCTCGTCCGGCCGCAGTTCCTCGAGCAGCCCGCTCAACAGAACCTGGAAAACCAGATGCTCCAGCGGCTCGTGCACGCCGAGGGCCTGCAGGATCTGGCGGCCCGTGGGCACCGGGTCCGCGATGACCACCGGCACAAACTCGAGTTGTTCGTTCCCGATCAACACGCCATACGGGCCGTGGCCACGGAGTTCGCGACCCGCGGTGAGTGCCTGCTGAACGTCTTCGACACCATCATCAAATTTGCTGTTCATACCCAACGACCTTTGTAGGTTGTGCAGCCCGACGGTGCCGCTAGGTGCTAATGTGACAGCGCGCGCTAAGTTTGTCAAGCAGCCGACGCATGCTTGAAGAACTTAGCGATCGGACTACACTGAAGAAGTCGGGCGGCGGGCGATGGGCGTTCGMCGCTGACGACATCAGCCCCCAAGGAGATCGTGAAGCCCACACTAGGTCAGTACCTGGCATCCATAAGGCTCGATCGAAAGATGTCGCTGCGACAGGTCGAAGAGACCAGCAACAAAGAGGTATCGAATGCCTACCTCAGTCAGCTCGAAACCGGAAAGATTCTTCAGCCCAGCCCCAATGTGCTGAACACGCTGGCCGACATCTACAAGATCGACTATGTGCAACTCATGGAGCTCGCCGGTTACCTGCCGGCAGCCAAGGGGCGCGAGGCCACACAGCGACACGGTCGCATTGCGACCTTCGCGGAACACAACCTAACGCAAGACGAGGAAGGCGAACTCATGCAGTACCTTCAGTACCTGAGAACCCGAAAGAAACCATGACCAAACCCGACGACAGCACCCTCCTCGTGGCCGAACTGCTCGCAGTCGAGGCCCGTGCCAGGCTGTCGCTCGACAAGGCGGCCGCCTGGGGCCGCTTTCCAACACCCGTGGACGACATCCTGCTCGCCGCCAAGCTTCGCGTGGCTCCCAAAGGGCTTTTCGACGCCGCGAGCTTTTTTGCATATGCCAAGAAGAAGGCGGAGGGTGCGATGCACGCACTCAAGTCCGCGATCTCAAAGGTGCTCGGGATCTACGACGCGAACGAGCAGATCATTCACATTGACGACTCGGTGGTGGCATCGAAGCAGTCGTTCCTCAAACTGCACGAGACGGGGCACCACGAGCTTCCTACACACCGCAAAATCTTCAGCCTGTTCCAGGATTGCGAGCAAACCCTTGCGCCTGCGATCGCCGATCAGTTCGAACGGGAAGCGAACAACTTCGCGCGCTTCGCGTTGTTCCAAGGGACAGCTTTCCAGGAGCGGGCGGCCGATCTACCGATGGGAATCAAGACGCCAATCGACTTGGCCAAGAAGTTCGGCGCGTCCAACTATGCGGCGTCTCGAGAGTTTGTGCGAACTCATCATCGCCCGTGCGTCGTGTACGTTCTGGAACCTATGGAGTTCATCCCCGGCAAGGGAACGCAGGCAGCGGTGCGCCGAATCGAGGTTTCCCCGAGTTTCGATCAGCAGTTCGGCCGCCCGAACGATGTGCGCATCGACAACGAGCATGCGCTTGCGCCGCTGCTGCCCATTGGCAAAAAGATGACCTGGCCAACGTCGTTGCACTACCGGGACAAGAACGGTGTCGATCACGAGTGCTTGGGCGAAGCGTTCAAAACAAAGTACAACGTTTTCCTGTTGGTCTACCCGACGAAGGCACTCACCTCGACGAGCATCTTCGTTCCGGCTGCATTCAAGATCGTCGGCACATGACCGTCGACTAGCCATGGCCGAGGCGCGGTGGACAGCCATCAGCGACTGCCAGGCATCGAGCCTGGGCCGAGCTGCTTTGCCGAATTTTTCGGGCGCTTTGTACCCGAGGCGCGGAGCGCGAAATTTTTCTCCGCGAAGCGCCGCCGCCACTTTTCACCCTGTTTTCCCTCTGTTTCAAGCAGCAGGCACACGGGGGAAATCACCCAAAGGCCTCCCCTACCCACGAGCCGTGAGTTTGGAAGGGAATCACCCTGCATTCGCAGATCAGCACATGGCGCGCCTCGCGCGCTCCCCGGGCATTGCTGATACGGCCAGCCCCGCGGACTCTTACGGATTTGCACCGGGCGACCGCTACTCGGCCCATTACCGCTACCGCTTTGCTTCCTCGCCGGGACGGTGGCCCGCTTCGTATCGCCAGGAGTGCGCCGAGCGACACCAGTCTACTCGTGGCTGGTATTATATACAGCGCTACGTATAGCGTGCGGGCTACTCGAAGACCACAGATATAGCGTTCGAGACGAATTTTCCAGAGGCAGAGCAAGGTTCGCGTTGACCTCACCCATGCCCACTTCTGGGACATGCGGTGAGCGCACTCGACAAGGGTGCTCAAGTTCCGCCGCAAGGTCGTGGAGGTTGACGTGTTGGGACTCAATCAGGCCAGCGCAACCCTGGTCGACAGGTTCGGCGTGCACGACAAGGACGTCGCGGACAGCATCCTGATGGGGCACTGAACATWGGTTGGCTAAGTGCTGCTCGCTTCGGCACTCGATGTTTGCCTATGAAGATGACGATCCGCAAAGCGACTTCCGCATGGGACAAACCCTGAGCCCGCTTTGTTATTTGAGAAGCGGTACGTAGTTCGGTGTCGTCGGCCAATAAATCGCTCCTCCTCGCGCTTCGCAGCCGAGGCCTGACGCGATCCGGCCGGTCTGCCTCGCGCCAGACGGAGGCCGCTCCGCCATCCCGCATGACCGGCGCGGGTAGCATCCGCGACTAGATACCGAGGAGAGAGCATGCGTTCGTGCGAGACCGTCAATGCCATGAAATCTCCGCTCGGACTTGCCTGTGCGGTCCTGCTCGGGCGCGCTGGCTTCGCGACCATCGAAGCACATCTAAAGACATGACCGAGCAGCACCCACCTCCGGCCCACACCGGGCGCCAGTTTCGCTACGGGCCAAAGCCCACGTGGGAGATAGTCCTTGAAGCGGTGCGTTCCTTAGCGCGCCCAGTCTCAACGGCAGAAGTCGGAGACAGCATCGTCTCTGAGATACCGGACTTCGCGCGAGGGAACCTCGGCCCGGACCTTTCAGTGCTCTCGGTAAATTGCTTCTCTCGTGGCAATCATGCGGTGAATCGCGCGCCACGGAGAACTGACACCGGCTACGCGTACGACCGCCTCATCCGCATCGGCAGCGGACGCGGTGTCCTCTTCGCCGTCTACGATCCAGGCGTTCATGGTGTCTGGGAGCTGGCCAACGTCGGCGACAAGGTGCTTCGGCCCAGGTTCCTGAGCGTCGCAGACCGTGCGGAGATTGAAAAGGCGCGCGACGACGCAGCCACGAGCGGGCTGTTCGACCCCTCTGTGGATGCGAGACGCCGCATCATGGCTGCGATCGTCCAGCGCGAGGGGCAGCCGGCCTTCCGTCAAGCACTCCTGCAGGCATATGGCGGTGCATGCGCGATTTCAGGCTGCACCGTCGAGGCTCTGCTCGAGGCGGCGCACATCGTTCCCTACCGAGGTCCACACACCAACGTCATCGAGAACGGTCTACTGCTCCGCGCAGACTTGCACAAGATGTTTGACCTGCACCTATTCAGCATTGACCCAAACACGCGAACAGTCCGTTTGAGCGCCGAACTCATGGGTTCGGAATACGCGTGTTTCGATGGGCTTCCGCTGCGCCAGACCACTGACTCGATCATGGCCCCACTGAGCGAAGCCCTGAGGCATCACGAGGAGCGATGCGGGTGGATAAACGCAGGGCCCGACGGCGAACCATTGGATGGCCTCGATGCCACCACTTGAATTTGCGAGAAGAGGAGCGCGAGCGAGCGTCGATCACCAGTTAGGCGCTGAATCGCCGTACGGCGGAGGAGGAGTTCAGAACTGAGTGAGAGGAATTCGAAACTCAGTGAGCCTCGACATCCTCGGCAGAAGTACGCAAGAGACGCTTACCGCTTCCAGAAGATCTCCACGGCCTTCATTCCCGAGCAGACCAAGCGTCGACTATACGTGGAAGCACGAACAGCGTAAGAGTGGCGCAGAGCAATACTGTCGCGGCAACGGAGATTCCGAGGATCGCCACAGATGGAATCTGCGAGAGGGTCAGCACGGCGAAACCGCCAGCGATAGCAAGCGTGTCAGTGACAACGGCCCGCACGTTGCTCGCATGCGATGGCGTGGGCCGCGACGTTAACGGGCGCCATGCCGCCAATTCGTTCAGAGACTTGAACCCGAGGTCCCTCCGACCGGACAGGCCATGCAGATAATAGACGGCAAAGTCCGACCCGATGCCGATCGAGATTCCTAGAATCATCGAAGTCGCGACCCCAAGAGTGATCCCAATCCACCCGAACGAAGCAAAGAGCAGTGCCGAGGCAGCGACGCAGACCATACCGACCAGAAGCGCAGTGGCGATGGAGCCAGTGCAGAACAGTACAGCAGCAGCGACTCCGACGATCGTGATCATGGCGGAGGTAGCCTGACCCTCTACCAAGCTCCGGATCATGACGCTGCTGACCGCCACATTCCCTCCAAAGTCGACTGCGGTGCCTGCAGGGAGAATTGACGTTRCCAACTGCCTCGCGACTTCGATCAACCGGCGAGAAGTTTCGAAGTCGGCGTCCCTGACAAGGACCATGATTGCCGCGGAATGGAAATCTTCCGATACCACCTCCAGCCTTCGATCCCTTCCGCGAACCAAGTCGAATGCCCGGTAGACGTCCACCACTCGCGCCGGTTGCTTCGGAATTGACCAGGATCCCCCCACGCCGGCTAGAAACAAGCGGTGAACCGACTTGATACTTGACCCCGGTCCCAGTGTTCCTCCAACTGACGGCGTCTCACGAAGCGCCTGTTCGAACGCGTCTACTGCTCTCAGAGTCACCGGGTCAAGCATTGGCCCTTGCATCTCGCCAATACGCGGCCAGTTCTCAGAAGGCTCCCACCTCAAAAAAACAAGCAGAAAATCAGTTCCCGAAAGAGTTCTGTTTGCCCGTTCCGTGTCAAGTCGAAGCGGGTCCGACTTGGCAAACGCCTCGGTCCAGCTGTCCTGAACGACGATCTTGCTGAATCCGACTCCCAYGAATCCCAGCACCGCAGCTAGAGACAGAGCCAGAATCAGTCTCGACGCACCCCGCGGCCGCGAGATCTCGGCAGACTGAGCTCGAGCACTTCGCTGCGCCAGCGGCCGCGCGAGAAATGGCATCATTGCGCGCAGTAGTGCGGGTGTCGCCGCAAGCGTCCAGACGCCACAGAAGAGCAGGCCGAATGCGCCTGCGACGCCGAAATGGGAAATTGCCCGTATGGGAGACGCGGCCAGAGACGCAAACCCAATGATCATCATCAGGCTTGTCGCTATCGAAGGCACAGCCATGCTCTTGACTGTCGAGAACGCAAAGCTACGTGGCCTGACCGCCCGACCGCCTCCTTGAATGGCCGACTGAAAGCGTGTCAGTACAAACACTTCATCAGATATGGACACGCCTACCAATATGACGGGCAGGATGGCTGTTGTTATCTGGAGTGGTATTCCGACCCAACCCATGAAGCCGAGCGTTACGAAGCAACTTGCAAGGCTCTTGAGGGAAATAAATGCCACTGCTGCGACGCTGCGCAGGCGAATCCAGGCGATGATCGCGACGAGCGCGGCAGTAATCGGCATGAGGMGCGCCACATCTTCGAGCACCCTAACGCCCAATAGGGATCCTGCAACCGGTGGGCCGATTGATGAGATCCGACAGACTGGTACCGCCGCCTGTCCAGCGCAATGGTGCTTCGCTTGGAGAATCGCGTTGCTTGCAACGCTTAGGACCGCGTCCCGAGCCCGGAAGCGCTCACTGGTCGCCGCGAGTTCACTAGGCACTGGCAGACGAACCACGACTACTGCCGTCGACCGATCGATGGCGAGAAGGGTCCCGGTCAGAAGGCCGATCTGCTTGATGTCGGCCCGAACAAGATCCAGAAGTTCTGGGGTATCGGGAAAAGGATCGAGCAGAAGTCTGAACCTAAGCGTTCCTGGCTCGACGCGGGGACGTCTTTCCRTGGCCAGGCTCACCACCGACACACCGAGTTCGCGAGCGCCCGCCTGGATGTGCGATGTAAGTGCCGCGACTGCTCGAAGCGCGCCGACGCTGAGTGCACCGTCCGGCTCCTGTGACGATACGAGAATCAGGATCGGATCACCGAGTCCAAATCCTCGCCGGAGACGAAGATCCGTCAGGACGAGTGGATCCGCTTCAGGGACTAGCGCATCCGCGTCAACCTGAACTCGCAGGTATAGGCTACCGCTGCCGAGGGCGATGCAGAATGAACCGACTATCAGCAGCAGTCGAAACGGATGCGTAGCGCTGGCGCGGATCAGTCGAAGCGCATAGAACAGGGCCGCGCGTCTCATTGAATTCAGCTTCCTAGATCTTCTCGCGCCTCGCCGAGAACTGCTTGATCATCTCCGGTCTGCCCCAAGACTGAGGTGCATTCTTTGGAGCAAGGATGAAGCTATGCGAGACGCGCGAGTTGCAACTCTTGCCTGCCGCTGCCTTCATCTCTCCACCAAGATCTCTGCTCGCCGGGATGAAATTTGCATGCGCGCCGGGCGAAATGGAGAAGGTGCGGCTTGCAGCCGCATCGGCCCAGCGAGTGAAATTGTGGTTCGTCTCAGACAACCACTCCACGTCCGACTTCAGCACTACCTCCTTGGGGGTACCGCTCGCCGGAAGCCGGGTGAACTTGAACTCCACCTTCACCGCGATCTCAATGTCGCACAGGCCGCCGTTGCCGTTTGGGTTGATCCAGGTGATGTCAATGTACCCGCCACCAGGATGGTCCTTTGCCATACCGACATAGACGCTCCACATCTCCTCTGGACGCTTACCGCCGTACGTGACTGTTATTGGCTCCACACCGCGCTCGTTCAGCCGCTTCATGTCGCAGCGCAGGCGGAGGTTCTTCGGAACTTCTCGTGGGCCGTACAAACGAGTCGGATTGGCGATCCACTCTGCAGCGTCGTGTCGGACCACTAGATCAGAGGTTGGGCTGTGGCCGTTGGGCTCCAGCGGTATGCCGACGCAGGACACTTCACCGACCCACGGGTCGGAGCCRATGTCAAAGAAGTCTGCAGGAATTGGAGGATTTTCACGTCCACCAAACAGCCAAGTCGACGGAAACTCGGGTGGCATGTGAATGGTGTATAGCCAGACGTCCATCGGATTTACAAGCGCCTGGCGGATGCTGAACTTGTCCTGAACCTGCGCAAGTGCTCGTTCGCTCGGGATGTAGCCGGAGAGCAGCAACGGGACGGACATTGCGCCTGTGAAGAGCCGCCTCCTGTCGATGTCGACCTCACGTGTAGCAGTGAATCCGTCACTCAGCATCTTATGCATCACTCTCTCCTATGACCGTGAAGGCAAGTTGTTGAGAGGCGGCGTCACGGCCAAAACGCGCACCCTCGAACGATGGCCGAACCACCACTGAATCCTTGAGCATCATGTAACTGGCATTGCCAATGCTGACTGCGCCCCCGCTGCCTCTTGCTCAGACTGCGTCAGATCGGTCGAGTCTGGATGAGAGGCGACTACTGAGCCTCGACGCAATATCCCATCGACCCCATGGATAGAGTCAGGCCAATGGCGGTGATTCAACAAGAAGGAGCACAGCGCAAGCGCGCTTTCGAGGCAAGCCATGGGTTCAGTACAGTACTTCCGGTGCGCGATCTGTGATCTCTTCTAGCGCCAGATTGCGTGTTTCCACTCCGAACCGCGCCAACGCCATGGCGGCCAGCGCCATGGCGACGGCACCAATGAGGGCTACAGTTGCCATGGTCGGCGGCGCGACCTGCAGGCAGACCATGGCGATGATCACGACACCGCCCGCCTTGCACGCGCCAGCGCACAAACCGACTCCCTTGGAGCGAACCTCCGTAGGGTAGATCTCCGCGCTGTAAACGGACAGAACGGCGATGACGGAGTTGATTCCCCAGATCGGCACTATGAGAAGCGCATACAGGAGGGAACGGTTGTGAACGATGCTGTCACCGGCCAGCACAAATCCCGCGAGCGCCCCTGCAGTAAGAGTTGTCATCGCGAGCATGGTCTTCTTGCTGCTCCAAAAGCCGTACATCCACGCCACGACAAAAGTCAGCGGAAAACCTATAAGCGCCGAGTTGCGAAGAATGGCGTCGGCCTCGACAAAGCCCAGCTTGCGCAGGTTGGTGGGGATCCAAAGGTTGAAGCCGAACAAGACCAACCCGCAGCCGACGCCGAGGCTGGTGACCACCAGCGTCGCCCCGAGGAACCGCGGATCGACTAGCGCTCCCMAGCGACTCTCCATCGGCGACGGCGATCGCGGCTTGTCTGCCGACAGTTGGAACATGCGGGCGCCGTAGTGCTGCATTACCCTTCTGGCCTCGTCGGCGCGACCGGTGGCCAGCAGGAAACGGGGCGACTCCGGAATCCAGCGGTTGAGCATGATGAATAGAACGCCGGTCGGCAAGCCGATCAACCAGAGAATGCGCCAGCTGTAGACCGGAACAAGTTCCGCAGCCAACCAACTGGTGAGGATGTAGGCGCCGGCCACGTCGGCGCCCACCAGCACCATCAGCCACCCCCGATGTCGCGCCGGAATGGTCTCTGCGAGCAGCGCGTAGGCGATCGGCAGCATGCCGCCCACGCCCAGGCCCATTAAAAAGCACATGCCGAGATTCCAGAAGAAGTCGGGCATGGTCCCGCAGATCGATGTGGCGATGAAGTTGATGCCGGCGAACAGGATCGATGCGCGCCTGCCGATCCGGTCGCCCAGCCAGCCCCACAGCATGGAACCGAGCACGGTGCCGCTGATGCCGGCCAGCGCCAGCAGCGCCGCCGGGTAAGTGCCTCCGGGATTCAAAGGCGACTTCAGGTTGTACTCCTGCGTCATTCCGGGCACCACAAAGGCCAGCGCCGTCGGCTTCATGATGTCGATCGTGATGGCCACCGCCATCGTCAGCAACAGACCGATGTGGGCCCACCCGATGGGGGCGTCGTCCATTGCTTGAATGCGCAGGTTGCCAACGTCAACGGCGTGGCTCTCGGACAGGTTGGGATGGAGCCCGTATAAGCTGGCGACGAGACCCACGACGATGGCCGCCATGCCGAACAGCATGCCGTTGTCCATTGGCATCCCGACAAGCCGGTAGCCGTTGTGTTGGCCCATCAGATACATCGGGATGTGCAACAACACCCCCGCCGTGACCGCCACAACGCCGAACCAGAAAGCGACCGGGTGATGGAACGTCAGGCCGCCTGAGCGACCGACTCGGGCTTGGTTCGATGTCGCGGTCAATTCTGCGCTCCCGCACCGGTGCCTATGGCCGGCACCATTCTTGGCGCCGCTGCGCGGCGGCACGCCCACCACATGATGGCGCCACGAGTGGCGCACGTGATGCACAGCGAGAAGAACAGCCCGAAGACTATGCCGGCGTGCGAAAGCAGCCCGTAAACCGCCGCCGTCGCTAAGCCAAAAACGATCTGACCATGACGGGTGCGCGGTGTCGTCATTGGATCGCTGACCATATAGAAGGTAAACAGCACGAATGCCATACCGGTCATCGGTGCAAGCAGGGTGTGAACGTCCTGCGTCGACACCAGTGAGCGCACCACGGCCTGACTCGCGAAGCCGGCCAACCAGGCAAGTACCAGCGTGATGCGCTTGGTGGCGCGCCAGTTGAGGAACGAGCCGCTGCACACGATGATCAGCGGAATCACCCAGTCGAGCGCGCCGCTGACGTTTTCGGTGAACTGATATGGCTGGGCGACGCCCACCCAGTCGCTGAACAGCAGCAGGGTCGCGGCGATGCCCAGGTTCGACGGATTCATAAAATGGGTGGTGACGCCCGCCGGCGCGCCGGGCATCGGCACCCGAAGCAACACCTTAGAGAAGATGGCGAGCGATGCGGCAAACGCGACAACCACGAAGCGTTCATTGGTGTACAGCAGCATCCCGACCGCCAGCCCAGTGATGTGCGCCGGCAGCAGAAACACTATGAGATGCCGGACACCGCCCCGAAAGCGCGCCTTCGCCCAACCATATATTGCCAGTTCGGTCCCGACTTCAGATAGGTAGGCGGCTGCTACCGCGACGATGGGCGTGAGCCACGCTTGCTCGAACCCGAGCCAGGTGTGCCCAAGCACATTGAGCACAGTGATCGCAATGGCGAAGGGCAGGATGCCGGGCTTGGGCTGCGGACGGGTACCAGCGGACGTCGAGTTCATGGGGAGCTCCCGTTCAGGGTTGCAGCAGGACGGCCAGGTGCTGTCCAATCGGAATGGAAGCGAAGCGTTCAGAGCGTCTCGCTGCACCGGCGGATCGCCATGTGACGAGCACGTCGGCGGTTACGCCGGGGCTCACATGTCCGACGCCAAAATGAATGTCAGGGCTGCGCTTGCCTGAATGGCCATTGCCGCCGTCGACTTCTGCGCTGAAGCTGCGCCCGTCACTCAGCCGAATGGCGACCCGCGCGCCGACGGCGGGCCGTGACCGCAGACGTGGGTCGGCCGCGTCGGCAATCGTGCTGACTCGCGACGGTCCGCCGCCATCGCCGACGAGAAAGCGCGGGCTCAGGCCGATGAAGGAATTGCCTTGTGCGGCGCGCGACGTGTTCTGGTGGAACTCCGYCGCCGCGTACTGCCGGGCTTCGATGTAGTCAAGCCGCCCGTCGAGGTCGGCGTCGCCGATCGCCAGCCCGCGGGTAGGCGCGGGCGCGCCGTGCACTAGGTGGGCGAGCTGCGGCGAAACGTCAACATAGCGTCCCGACGTCTGGAGCACGTAGAACGGATTGCGCCGCGAGTTGCCACTCAAATCGCAGCCCGCGGTCGAAGCACCTTGCTCCATGCGGAACCAGGCGGCCGGGTGCTTGAGCAATCCGTCATTGCTTGTCGCCAGCTCCTGCAGCATCGCCCAGCAACTCTTTCGCCACACCAGCCCGGAGTCAGCATCGCGACCGCGCACGAATCCAACCGCCTGAAGGGCCTCAAGCTGCCCATCGTTGTCGAAATCTGCGAGCTTGGCATCCCAGGCCCAGCCGCTGCGCGAAAGTCCGAGCTGCTCGCTCTCGTCGCTGTACGGGGCCGTGCCCTGCCGGACCAGCGCTGTATCGATCTTGCGGCCGTCGCTGACGAAGAGGAACTGGCTCTCCTGCAGCGCCCACTTTTCGGTAATGTTGCTGACGAAGATGTCGGCAATGCCGTCGCCGTTGACATCGGCGAACTCGACGCCCATGCCCTTGAAGGAGTCCTGCCCGAGCACCTTTGAGCGGGGTTTGGAAAAGGTGCGCTGTCCTTCCAGCAGTCGGAACGACACGGGACCATCTTTTGGAAAGCATCCGAGCTCTTCGCGCGAGCGGCCAAAGCTCTCCATCGCGCGCGAGCAGTTGATCAGCAAGCGGTCAGGCCCGAAGTCATTGGCGAAATACAGATCGGGCAGGCCATCACCATTGAGGTCCTGTGCGCCGAGCGCGAGCGTCCATCCGTGGGCCACGTCCTGCTCGAACGGCTCGGGGGCTTCCCTGAACGTGACGCCAGGCTGCGCACCGCCGACCGCAGACGCCCAAAGCAGAATTCTGTTTGCCCCACCATTGAAAGCGCGCGACATCGAGTCCTGCATGACCGGGTGCGGACAGACCGGCTCGGTAGAGGTCGAATCGAGAATGCGTCCGTCGTCGCAAAAGTAATTGCCGATGACCAGGTCGAGGTGACCATCTCCATCGACGTCGGCCAGTAGTGCGGCGTTGGTGAACCAGCGCTGATCGCCAGCGATGGCAACGGGGACGTAACGCTCTGCGGCGGGAGCTTCTCGCGTCGTCGCAGACCCGTGATCGATCCGCAGGAAAGCGACCGGTGGACGACCCCAGTAATACACCAGGAAGTCGCTCAGCCCATCCTCGTTGAGATCGGCGATAAGGCAGCCCATCGGCGCCACTGTGCGCGGATCCTCAACGCCAGCCGGCGCCTTCAGCACGAACGGTGGGTATCGCTCACTGAGCAGCGCGGCGA
>NZ_JBGCUL010001354.1:0-1015 GCF_054177685.1 Pseudomonas sp. P5_A2_2 | reverse complement strand
GTGTAGAATCGGTTTACGCATACAATAATAATCGTCTTCTGGCAGCAGAAGCCTCGCCCGCAAGAGCCTTGGGTCGACAATGAAGATATTCGGGTTTCAACTGATCTACGGTGACTTTCTCGCCCGCAGCGTGCGGGGCATCTCCTGTGCGCCACCCACCGGTCTCAGCATTGCTAGCAACTAACATTTGTTAATTCCAAAAGCATGATGAGGCGCCGACCATGGCAGATTTATACGAAAACCCAATGGGCCTGATGGGCTTTGAATTCATCGAGCTCGCATCGCCAACCCCGAATACCCTGGAACCGATCTTCGAGATCATGGGCTTCACCAAGGTGGCGACCCACCGTTCCAAGGACGTGCACCTGTATCGCCAGGGCGCGATCAACCTGATCCTCAATAACGAACCCCACAGCGTGGCCTCGTACTTTGCGGCCGAGCACGGCCCGTCGGTGTGCGGCATGGCGTTTCGCGTCAAGGATTCGCAAAAAGCCTACAAGCGCGCCCTGGAACTCGGCGCCCAGCCGATCCACATCGAAACCGGCCCGATGGAGTTGAACCTGCCGGCGATCAAAGGCATCGGCGGTGCGCCGCTGTACCTGATCGACCGTTTCGGCGAGGGCAGCTCGATCTATGACATCGACTTCGTGTTCATCGAAGGTGTGGACCGCCATCCGGTCGGTGCCGGCCTGAAGATCATCGATCACCTGACCCACAACGTGTATCGCGGTCGCATGGCCTACTGGGCCAACTTCTACGAGAAGCTGTTCAATTTCCGCGAAATCCGTTACTTCGACATCAAGGGCGAATACACCGGCCTGACCTCCAAGGCCATGACCGCGCCGGACGGCATGATCCGCATTCCGTTGAACGAAGAATCGTCCAAGGGCGCCGGGCAGATCGAAGAGTTCCTGATGCAGTTCAACGGCGAAGGCATCCAGCACGTTGCGTTCCTGTCCGATGACCTGCTCAAGACCTGGGACCACCTGAAAAGCATCGGCATGCGCTTCATGAC
>NZ_JBGCUL010001353.1:0-1016 GCF_054177685.1 Pseudomonas sp. P5_A2_2 | reverse complement strand
GAGCAATACGAAGAGAACCTGCGCAAGAACGAGCAGCAGCAACGGCTCGATCAGGCACGCAGCAGCAGCCGTAACCTGTCCAACCCAAGCTGTCAGTTCTGGCTGCAACAGGACCGAACTGCACCCAGCGAAAAAAGCCGCGCCAACGTCCTGCAATTCTGCGATTGATCATGAATAAACACATTGTCCACCAACTGATTCTCGACAAGCTGCGGATCGATCTCGACATCGCCGAACGGGCCGCGCAAACCGCCTACGAAACGGCGACCCACGAAGAAAACATCGCCGAGAACAAGTACGACACCCTGGGGCTGGAAGCCTCCTATCTCGCGGCCGGGCAAGCCAGGCGGGTCGAAGAAATTCGCCAGTCACTGAGCCTCTGCCAGAACCTGGTCCTGCGCCCGTATGACGATCAGCGGGGCATCGAAGTGGGCGCGCTGCTCGGGCTCGAGGACGAAAAGGGGCGCGAACAATGGCTGTTTCTGGCCCCCGATGCGGCCGGATTGAAAGTCGATCTGGTGGGACAGCTGATTACTGTCATCACCCCCCGCTCACCGCTGGGCAAAAGCCTGCTGGGCAAGTTCGAGGGCGATGAGGTGGAGATTATGGTGGCGGGCGCTCGGCAACAGTTCGCTGTCACCGAGGTGGTTTGAGCGGCAGGAAACGCTATCAGTGAACGGGCAGTTCGACGCCGTCGAACAGCTCTTCCAGTTCCTGCTTGTTGTGGCATTGAATGGCCTTGGCCATGACTTCGCGGGTCAGGTGCGGCGCGAACTTCTCGATGAAGTCGCACATGAAACCCCGCAGGAAGGTGCCGCGACGGAAGCCGATCTTGGTCACGCTGGACTCGAACAACTCACTGGCATCGAGCACCACCAGGTCGCTGTCGAGTTTGCTGTCGACGGCCATTTTCGCCACGATGCCCACGCCCAGCCCCAGGCGAACATAGGTCTTGATCACGTCGGCGTCGGCGGCGGTGAACACCACTTTCGGCGTCAGGCCGCGATGGCTGAAGG
>NZ_JBGCUL010001352.1:0-1017 GCF_054177685.1 Pseudomonas sp. P5_A2_2 | reverse complement strand
CCTTGATCCAGACCCAGACCTGCCCGAGCAAATGCTCCGGGGTCACGCGGCTGGCTCGCAGGGTCCAGAGGCGCTCGGCGACGATGGCCATGGCCGCGATGGAACTCAGAATGATCGGCAGCATCATCCAGCCGCCGGATTTGACCAATTCCCACACAGTGACAGTCCCCTCGAAAAAGTGCGCCACTCTAACATAGGGGGTGCAAGCACCGAAGACCGTGATGTCGCATCCGGTCGGGCATTGATAATGCCCGGTCATTGGTCCGAGGGCGGCGGATCGCGCCAGAAACGCCGTTCCTGGCGCATTGACCACGGCGGCTCGAAGCGCCCCAGTTGCAGACGAATGGCACCCTGTTCGACGCTGTCGTAGATCGCCATTCCACGTTTTTGATAACGCGCGATGACCGTGGGATGCGGATGGCCAAACGAATTGCCCTGCCCGCGGGAGATCAGCGCACCTTTAGGTTGCAGGACATCCAACAGGGCATTGGACGAAGAACTGCGACTACCGTGGTGTGGCGCCTGCAGCCAATCGGTGGGAAGGGCCAACGGACTGTCCAGCAGGGCTCTCTCGGCGGCCGCATCAATGTCGCCACTCAACAGCAACCGTTCGCCATTGGCCTCGATCAGCAGGACACAAGAGTTCTGGTTGCTGTCGCCGGCCAATGGCCAGTGCCAAAGCTGGAAATCGACTTCATCCCAGGTCCATTGCCGACCACTGTCACAACGCTCGGCCTGCAACTGCGCAGGCAGGTCCGACGGTTCACCACTGACCACCTGTTTCACCGGCAAGCCCTTGGCAACCGCCCGGGCACCACCGGCATGATCGGCGTGGGCGTGGCTGATCAGCATCAGGTCGAGGCCCTTCACCCCCAGTTTGCGCAACGCCGGCAGCACCACCCGCTCCCCCTGGTCGAGCTCACCGAAACGCGGTCCGGCGTCATACAGCATCGTGTGATGCCGAGTGCGCACCAGGATCGCCAGCCCTTGGCCGACGTCCAGTTGCCAGACTTCGGC
>NZ_JBGCUL010001351.1:0-1018 GCF_054177685.1 Pseudomonas sp. P5_A2_2 | reverse complement strand
ACACTCACCGATCCGGGGCAGTTTCGACGCTTTGGTGGGTGGATGGATAAGCCGGACGATCTGCAACTGCAGCTACAGGGCGATGTCAGCGCCGACGTGATAGTGGTCGGTGCCGGCTTCGCCGGCCTGTCCACCGCACTGGAGCTGACGGCTCGCGGGGCCAAAGTCATCGTCCTCGAGCAAGAGTTTGCCGGCTTTGGCGCCAGTGGGCGCAATGCGGGCTACCTTGCCGGCAGCATGGGGCTTGAGTTCGAATTKTTCGTCAGTCGAGTGGGGCGCGAGCGGGCGAAGCAGATCGTCCGTTTCTACGATGCAGGCGTCCCCTATGTGGAAAAGCGGTTGATCGAACTGGGCATCGACTGCGACTACAACCCTTCCGGGCTCATCCGCGCCGTCGTTCATCCCTCGCAGGAAAAGCGACTGCGCAAGAGCATGGAAGTCGGGCTCGATCTGGGTTCGGTCACGCGCTTCGTGGACCAGGCCGAGATGCGTGCACGCGGGATTCCTCCAGCCTTCCTGTTCGGTTGCACCCAGCACGGCGGCACGCTGGATCCGGGAAAATACATACTGGGGCTGCGCCGTGCAGCGATTCAGGCGGGCGTGAAGCTGTACGAGCAAACTCCGCTGCTGTCCTATAGCGAGGGGCGAACCATCACCTGCAAGACCTCGCACGGTAGCGCGAGTGCGCCAATCATGGTGCTGGCCACCAACGCCTTTACCCCACAACTGGGCCTGCTGCGCAATAAGGTCGCGCCGTTCCGGGTTTCTGCGATCGAAACCCGGCCGCTGTCCGCGACGCAGTTGTCATCGCTCGGCTGGCGAGGGCGCGAAGGCATTGTGACGCCGCATATAACCATGGAGAGTCACCGCCTGACTGCACGTAACACGCTGGTGCTGACCACCAAGCAGCTCAGTTACGTCTATGGCTCGAAGACGCCCAACGTGCCGGACGCCAGCGCCTATCGCGCATTGGGGCTGGCGCTGCATGAGCGCTTCCCGAGCCTGCGCGGTCTTGGCA
>NZ_JBGCUL010001350.1:0-1020 GCF_054177685.1 Pseudomonas sp. P5_A2_2 | reverse complement strand
GCCCAAATCAGGGCTGCTTCCTTAATCGATCCGAACCCGCCCGCGTTCTGAGGCACGATACCCATCAACTGCGGCGGAATGCGCAAAGCAGCCAGCATGTCGTCACGGCTGATGTTTTTGATCGAGCCGAACTCATCCTTCGCCGCCACCTCACTGACCGGTATCAACTGGATGCCGTCCTTCTTGCCACCTGGTGCGTACATGAACAGGTTGCGAAAGTTTCCCGGCCCCTTCGCTGACTTGAGCGCCGACCGCAACGCCGCAACATCGGTTTCGTTCTGCGCTGTATCCGTCATGTACATGATGAAACCGGCATGGCTGCCGTTGTTGTAGTACTTGCGGCGGAACAGGGTGGCAGACTCGTTGAGCAACGCGCTCTGCAAGGCGGGCAACCACTCCGGCAACCCGTAGATCTCCTGGTTGATGTCGGCCTCGCGCRGGTGGCAGATCGTGCCCTTCTTGAATTCGTGCTCATCCCGCCAGCCCCGCACCTGGTAGTAGGTCTCCAGATCCGCACCCCGACGCATGTATTTACCCAGCGCAGGCTGCAGGCCCAGTGCGGCGCCCAGTATGTTTTCGCGCTTTTCCAGGTAGGCATTGCCGCACCACAACCAGTCCAGGGCGAATTGCTCGAAGGTCTGCCGCGACAGCAATTTGTGAGGGATGAAGGTGCGAGCCAGCATGTTGCGCTTGAAGTTGAGGCCCGACTGCAGGAACACACTCGCCCTGGATGACTTGGCCAGGCCATCCAGCGACATCGGCGGCTCGTACCAACGCCCATTCAGCCAGCATTCCAGGTAGTCGAGAATGCMCCGCTCATCGAGCACAGGGGTCGGATCACCAAAGGTGAAGGCTTCCATGCGTCCGCCAGTGGGGGGCAGCAATTCGCCCTCGACAACGGGTTGGGTCGGTGCCGACAGTTGCCGGGAGTTGCCTCGACGTTTGCTCATCAATAAATCTCCATGAACCCGGTATTGACGGCGGTCTGCCCTTCAAGCGGTTCGTTCTGCAGTGCGTGGA
>NZ_JBGCUL010001349.1:0-1020 GCF_054177685.1 Pseudomonas sp. P5_A2_2 | reverse complement strand
GGTAGGTAGGTAATGTCGATATGTTCAAACGTTTTGCGTGCTATTTCATGCTGGGCACTTCACTGCAACTGCCCTTGGCACTGGCTGATATTGCGGTGGAGCAGGCCAGGGTCGAAACCCTGGCAGCCCATGACGGTCAGCATTGGTTCTGGGTATGGGGCAATCGAGCGCCGACGCAGCTCGATGGTCGAGCCTTTTTGTTCGATGACAGCGGCAAGATGCTGGGCCAGCTTGATACCGGCTTCTGGTTCAACAGCCTGTTGCCTGCGCAGTCGCGTAATGAGTTGTTTTCCGTCGAAACCTATTTCAGCCGCGGCACCCGTGGAACCCGCAGCGATATGGTGACGGTCTATGACCCGTTGACCCTCGCGCCCAAACGGGAGATCCCGATTCCGTCCAAGCGCATCAACGCCTTGGGCAATACGGGTTTGAGTGTGTTGTCGGACGACGAGCGTTTTCTCCTGGTGCTCAATTTTACCCCGGCGCAGTCCATCAGTATCGTCGATCTGGATGCCGATCGTTTTGTCAGCGAGGTGGAGACACCCGGCTGCGCCTCGATCTATCCGGCCGGCAAGCGTGACTTCTATGCCATCTGCGGCGACGGCGGATTTCTTCACCTGCGCCTGGGAGAACAAGGTCAGGTACTGATCCAGCAGCGCAGCAAACCGTTATTCGATCCGCTCAAGGACCTGTTGTCGACTTCGGCTTCGCGGATAGGTGACACCTGGTATTTCGTTTCTCGCGAAAGTCAGGTGTATGCCATTCAGATGGGCCCGGATCAGTTGCGCGTGTCCCGGCAGTGGTCGTTGCTTAGCGGGGATGAGCGAAAGGACGACTGGCGCATGAGCGGCATTCAGCACACCGCCGTACATGCAGCGAGCGGCCGATTGTTCGTGTTGATGCACCAAGGCGGGCCAGACACCTTCCAGGAGCCGGGCACCGAAGTCTGGGTCTTCGATGCGAACCAGGGCAAAAAAATCCAGACCATCAAACTGGCTGAGCAGAGCATCTCTATCGGCG
>NZ_JBGCUL010001348.1:0-1024 GCF_054177685.1 Pseudomonas sp. P5_A2_2 | reverse complement strand
CCCTGAATGACAACGAGGCGCACCCAACCGCCAACGGCGCCAACACCCTGCCCGAGCAGTTCGCCGTGACCGTGGTCGACGACAACGGCACCACCGCCACCGGCAGCCTCGACGTGACCATCGTCGACGACCTGCCCAGTGGCGTGGACGACAGCCATGCTTCAACGGCCTCGGAAACCCTGCTGACCCTCAACGGCAACGTGCTGAGCAACGACGTGCAAGGCGCCGACCGCGTGCCGCTCGGAGAAAATGCCGGCCCGATCACCCCCGGCACCTTCACCGGCACCTATGGCACCCTGGTGCTCAACGCCAACGGCACTTACACCTACACCCTCAACACCAGCGATGCCGACTTCAAGGCGTTGCATGGCGGCGGCGACGGCACCGAAACCTTCACCTACACCCTCACCGATGCGGACGGCGACAGCAGCACCGCCTATCTGGTGCTGCAGATCCACAACAACGATGACTCGATCACGATTGGCGGTTTGAATGTTGAGGGTGGCGAACTCACCGTATTCGAGAAAAACCTCAGCGACGGCAGCAGTCCGGACGCACCGATGTTGACCCAGAGCGGCACGTTTACCGTGACCGCGCTGGACGGCGTCACGAGCCTGACCGTCGGCGGTATCGCCGTGGTCAGCGGTGGCGTAACCGCCGGCTTCCCGCAATCGATCACCACACCACTGGGCAGCACCCTGACCATCACCGGGTTCAACGCCGCGACCGGTGTCGTGAACTACAGCTACACCCTCAACGACAACGAAGCGCACCCGACTGGCAACGACGCCAACACCCTGCCTGAGCAGTTCACCGTAACCGTGGTCGACAACAACGGCAGCACCGCGACCGGTTCACTGGACGTCAACATCGTCGACGACCTGCCAAAAGCCGTGTACGACAGCAATGTTTCAACGGCCTCGGAAACCCTGCTGACCCTCAACGGCAACGTGTTGAGCAACGACGTGCAAGGCGCTGACCGGGTGACGCTCGGAGAAAATGCCGGCCCGATCACCCCCGGCAC
>NZ_JBGCUL010001347.1:0-1024 GCF_054177685.1 Pseudomonas sp. P5_A2_2 | reverse complement strand
GTGCCAATCCAGTTGCTCAAGTCACTGATTTTGATATTCGGATGCTCAAGATATTTCGCAGTGTCGTGGAGTGCGGTGGATTCTCCGTTGCAGAGAGCGTTCTCGGTGTTGGCAGGTCAGCCATCAGTCAGCAAATGACAGAGCTTGAGCAGCGATTAGGTTTACGGTTATGTCAGAGGGGACGTGCCGGGTTCTCCCTGACGGAGGATGGGCAGCAGGTGTATGAGGCGTGTTTACGCTTGTTGTCGGCGATGGAGGGATTTCGAAGCGAGGTCAACGGGATGCACAGTCACCTCCGGGGCGAGTTGATCATTGGCTTGACGGATAACCTGGTAACGATGCCTCACATGCGCGTCACGGATGCATTGGCTTCTTTAAAGAAAAAAGGACCTGACGTTCAGATCCAGATTCGAATGAGTACACCTGGTGAAGTGGAGCAAGGCGTGCTGGACGGTCGTCTGCACGTAGGCGTAATTCCTCAGGTCGGTGCGCTTTCAGGCCTTGAATATCAGCCGCTGTATAGCGAGCGTTCTCAGCTCTATTGCGGTGTTGGCCATCCTTTGTTTTTCGTCAAGGATCTGGATTTAAATGAGCAGCGTATCCAGGAGCAGGACGCCATAGCCCCGACATTCCGCTTGCCGGCAACCATCCAGGAGCATTATCAAGCGCTGAACTGCACTGCCAGCGCATCGGACAGAGAGGGAATGGCATTCCTGATTCTTACGGGCCAATACATTGGGTACCTGCCTGATCACTACGCGCGGAGCTGGGTTGCAGAAGGAAGGCTCAGGGCGTTGAAGCCCTATTCCTGTTTTTACGACCTGACGCTGGCTTCTGTTACCCGGAAAGGTCGCCGTCCCCATTTGGTATTGGAGACCTTTCTCGAATCCCTGGCGATGAGCGGCTGACGAATGTCGAGCCTTCAACGTAGCAACTTACGAATCAGTACAGCTTATTAATAAGCACCTGATACATCGTTTGTTGTAGGCATAAAACCGCTCGTTCGATTCGCTCCAGAGGCTAT
>NZ_JBGCUL010001346.1:0-1025 GCF_054177685.1 Pseudomonas sp. P5_A2_2 | reverse complement strand
CCTCTCCAGCATGGAGACGGGTCTGGACTTCTCCAACGCTGTCGCAAAGGCCCAGGAGTTGGGTTATGCCGAAGCCGATCCAACAGCGGATGTGGAAGGGCACGATGTCCGTCTTAAGGTCGTCATTCTGGCGAATGAACTGCTGGGTGCAAAGCTCAAGCCTAGCGATGTTCTGTGCAAGGGCATCTCTGAAATTACCGCCAAAGATATTGCTGAGGCAACGAAAGCCAATGCCCGGTGGAAGCTTATCGGCAGTGCAGAGAAGCTGAGTGATGGCTCGATCTCTGCCTCGGTTAGTCCTCAGTTACTGCCATCCAATGACGCGCTTTGCGGTGTGAGTGGAGCAACCAACGCAATCACCTTTAATACCGCCATTCTCGGCCCTGTCACTGTCGTGGGTGCGGGTGCCGGTCGCTTTGAAACCGCCTTTGCCTTGCTCGCCGATATCGTGAGCATCCACAAGATTAAAACCCAGTCAGGTAAGTAATCATGAATAGCTTGAGTCTCTCACTCGCTGCTGATTATAAGGCCATTACGGTGCTTAGCCCGTTTGACGGTAGCAAGGTGGGTGAGGTGGCAGACATGCCTGCTTCATCGGCCACCACGATAGTCGACACGGCTAGTTTGGGTGCCTTGATTGCCAAGGACCTGCCGCGACATGAACGGGCACGCATATTGGAAAAGGCGGCGTTCTCGGTGGAGGGTGATAAGGACGCCTTTGCCAAACTGATTGTGGCGGAGTCGGGTAAAACGCTGAAGCAAGCGAGAAAAGAGGTGTTGCGCTGCGTCAATACGTTGAAGTTGTCGGCCGAGGAGGCCAAGCGTAATGCCGGTGAAGTGATTCCTTTCGATGCTTATGTCGGATCCGAATCTCGCCAGGGATGGTTCACTCGCGAGCCCCTGGGTGTAATTGTCGCGATCACACCTTACAACGACCCCCTAAATCTGGTCGCACATAAATTGGGACCTGCCATTGCGGGGGGGAATGCAATTGTTCTCAAGCCGTCTGAGCTCACACCTCTATC
>NZ_JBGCUL010001345.1:0-1026 GCF_054177685.1 Pseudomonas sp. P5_A2_2 | reverse complement strand
CGCCCCCCTGTAGGAGCGAGCCTGCTCGCGATGGACGTCAACGATAACGCGTGCTGCCTGGATAAACGCGTTGCCCTTGCGTTCTTCGCGAGCAGGCTCGCTCCTACAGAGACCGATGTTCACAAATGACCTACCTATTCAGGTAAGACATTCACAGACAAATCTCCTTACAATCCCCCTCTTTGTTAGCTGCCTAAGCAAGGATTCTGCATGCAAGCCGCCAACCCGCGTCGCGGGTACATTCTGGGCCTGAGTGCCTACATCATCTGGGGACTTTTCCCCCTCTATTTCAAAGCCATCGCCAGCGTGCCCGCCGTGGAAATCATCATCCACCGGGTACTGTGGTCGGCGCTGTTCGGCGCCTTGTTGCTGATGGTCTGGAAGCATCCCGGCTGGTGGCGCGAACTGCGGGAGAACCCGCGAAGGATGGCGACCCTGGCCCTGAGCGGTACACTGATTGCGGCCAACTGGCTGACCTACGTCTGGTCGGTGAACAACGGCCGCATGCTGGAGGCCAGCCTTGGTTACTACATCAACCCGTTGGTGAACGTGTTGCTGGGCATGCTGATTCTTGGTGAGCGGCTGCGACGCATGCAATGGATTGCCGTGGGTCTGGCGGCCGTGGGTGTGGCACAACAGGTCTGGCAAGTGGGGAGCCTGCCGTGGGTGTCGCTGGCGCTGGCACTGACCTTCGGCTTCTATGGCCTGATTCGCAAGCAGGCACCGGTCAAGGCGCTGCCGGGGCTGGTGGTGGAAACCTGGATGCTGGTGCCGATTGCCCTCGGCTGGTTGCTGCTCAATCCGACGGCCAGCAGCGCCCAGGCCGAATTCTGGACCACGTCCCAAGCCTGGTGGCTGGTTGCCGCCGGCCCGATCACGCTGGTGCCGCTGGTCTGCTTCAACGCTGCTGCACGGCATTTGCCCTACACGACACTGGGCTTTCTCCAGTATCTGGCACCGACACTGGTGCTGCTGCAAGCGGTCCTGCTGTTTGGCGAGCACCTGTCGTCCAGCACCCTGGTAGCG
>NZ_JBGCUL010000061.1:0-12491 GCF_054177685.1 Pseudomonas sp. P5_A2_2 | reverse complement strand
CGTCCCGATGCATTGATCAACCTTGCCTACTACTTCGACTGGTTTCAGGCAGAGGCGGTGAGCGAACAGCGTCTGGCCGGCCAGGAGCGTGCGATCGAGCGTCTGGCGGAATTGTGCCAGCACCACAACATCGTCCTGCTGCAACCTTCCAGCTATCGAGTGTTCGACGGCTCCCGTGCCACGGCCTACAGCGAAAAAGACGAACCGGTGCCATTGGGCCTGCGCGGTCAGGCGTTGTGGCGGATCGAGCAAAGCGTTCGCGCCACCTGCCCGCAACACGTGCTGKTGCGTTTCGGCTGGCTGCTGGACGACAGTCCGGATGGCACCCTTGGTCGCTTCCTGGCCCGTGCCGAACAACCCGAAGAGCTGCTGATGGCCGATGACCGACGGGGCAATCCGACGCCGGTCGACGATGCTGCCCGCGTGATCATTTCAGTGCTCAAGCAACTCGATTGTGCCGCGCCGCTGTGGGGCACCTACCACTACGCCGGGCATGAGGCGACTACGCCGCTGGCGCTGGGGCAGGCGATTCTGACTGAAGCCCGCAGCCTGCATCCGCTGGCCATCGAAGCCCCGACCGCTCAGGCCCATGCCGCGCGTCCTGATGCTGCCGAAGAACCGCAACACGCGGTATTGGCCTGCAAAAAAATTCTGCACACCTTCGGGATCAAACCGCGCGCCTGGCGTGCGGCGCTTCCCGGTCTACTGGACAGGTTCTATCGCCATGGCTGACGGTCCCGTTTTGATCACCGGCGGTGCCGGTTTCATTGGTTCGCACCTGACTGACGCCCTGCTTGCCAAGGGCCATGCGGTGCGGATTCTCGATGACCTGTCCACCGGCAAGCGCAGCAATCTGCCGCTGGACAATCCCAGGGTCGAACTGATCGTCGGCGACGTGGCCGATGCGGCTTTGGTTGCCCGGGCGATGGCCGGTTGCAGTGCTGTGGCGCACCTGGCCGCCGTTGCTTCGGTGCAGGCCTCGGTGGACGATCCGGTGCGCACGCACCAGAGCAACTTCATCGGCACGCTGAATGTCTGCGAGGCCATGCGCCAGACCGGAGTCAAACGCGTGCTGTTTGCCTCAAGCGCGGCGGTCTATGGCAACAATGGTGAAGGTGAGTCGATCGATGAAGACACGCCCAAGGCCCCCCTGACGCCTTACGCGGTAGACAAACTGGCCAGCGAGCATTACTTCGACTTCTACCGCCGCCAGCATGGGCTGGAGCCGGTGATTTTCCGCTTCTTCAACATCTTCGGCCCGCGCCAGGATCCGTCCTCGCCGTACTCCGGGGTGATCAGTATTTTCAGCGAGCGCGCACTAAAGGGCTTGCCGATCACCGTGTTCGGCGATGGCGAGCAGACCCGGGATTTTGTCTACGTCGAAGACCTGGTCGACTTGCTGGTGCAGGCCATCGAGAAGCCTCGGGTCGAAGTCGGTGCGGTCAACGTTGGCTGGAACCAGGCGACGACACTCAAGCAAATGCTCGAAGCGCTGGAAGCCGTGGTCGGCAAGTTGCCACCGGTGAGCTACGGTCCGGCGCGCTCCGGTGACATTCGTCACTCCCGGGCGAACAACCGGCGTCTGTTGGAGCGCTTCACTACCACAGAGCAGACACCGATGCGTGTGGGGCTGGCGCGGTTGCTGGGGCGCTGAGATTTTTGCTGCCACAAAAAAGGCGCCTTTGACAGGCGCCTTTTTTGTGGCCGGAATTTGCATTAAAAGTCTGTGCAATTCCTGTGGCGAGGGAGCTTGTCGGATCGCCGCATCGTCCCGCTCGACTGCGTAGCAGTCGTCAATCCAGTCAATGCGGTTTGTCTGAGTCACCGCTTCTGCCTGGAATAGGGCTGCTTCGCAACCCGGCGGGAGCAAGCTCCCTCGCCACAACATCCAGGTTCACCACCACGTGAACATTCTTTCAGCGATGTCGCTTAGAACTTGTAGCCCAGACCCACCATGTAGATGAATGGGTCTACATCGACGTCCACACGTGCCCGGGTACCTGGGGCAATCGAGTTGTTCTCGACGGTGGCGCGGGTATCGATGTCGATGTAGCGCACCTGGGCGTTGATCATGATCTTATCGGTCAGCATGTAGTCAGCACCGACCTGCCATGCCAGGCCCCAGGAGTTTTCCGCCTTGAAGTTGCTGAAACCGGCGGACTGCGCTTGGCTGCCAACGTGTTCGTCGTAGATATAGGTGTAATTGATGCCGCCGCCGACGTACGGCTGGAAGGCCGACTTCGGATCCAGCGGGTAGTACACCAGGCTCAAGGTTGGCGGTAGGTGCTTGAGGGTGCCGAGTTTGCCGTTGGCCGCGCTCAGGGCCGTGTCCTTGAGTTTCACGTCATGCTCGAACGGTGTGGCTGCCAGCAGCTCGATACCCAGGTGGTTGGTGAGCATGTAGGCGAAGTTCAAGCCCAGTTGCGTGTCGCTGCTCATGGTCGCCTTGCCACCCAGGTCGGCACCCGCCAGAGGACCTTGATCGACCTTGACGCTGGAGCTGTCGGCTTCCGGGTTGACGGTGATTGCACCAGCGCGAATGAGAATATCGCCGGCCTCGAAGGCTTGGGCGAGCGGGGCTGCGAGCGCGAGGGCAACCAGCGAAGCGCTGAGCATGGACTTGTTCATGGGGGCTCCAGAGGACGTTAAAAATGTTCGATGTCCAATGGTAAGGTGCCTAACGAATCGGTCTTTTGATGCAGCTCAAGGAAAGTGGCAAGGAGTGGATTTTGTAGCGATTTCGATGGCCCTTCGCGAGCGAGCTCGCAGGTTCTGTGCCTGTCAGGCGATTGGGCCACGTGGGTAGCGCTTGAGCTTTTCGATCAGCTCATTGCCCGGGATCGGACGATCGAACAGGTAGCCCTGGCCGACGTCGCAGCGGTGACGGCGCAGGAACGACAACTGCTCGGCGGTTTCGATGCCTTCAGCCACGACCTTGATTTTCAGGTTGTGCGCCATGGCGATCACCGCGGAGGTGATTTCCATGTCGTCCTGGTTGTCCGGGATTTCGTGGATGAAGCTTCGGTCGATCTTGATTATGTCGATGGGGAATTTTTTCAAGTAACTGAGCGACGAGTAACCGGTGCCGAAGTCGTCCATGGCCAGGGTCAGGCCCAGGCGCTTGAGTTGGTCGAGTTGCAAGTGGGTGTCTTCGGTGGCTTCCAGCAGCAGGCCTTCGGTCAGCTCCAGCTCCAGCAAATGAGCTGGAAGGGCTTCTTCCTTGAGGATGTTGGCAATGGAGGCCACCAGGTCCGGATCGGAAAACTGCTTGGGCGACAGGTTGATCGCCACTTGCAGGTTGCCCAGGCCGGCGGCGGTCAGCGCTTTGCTCATGCGGCAGGCCTGGCGGGCGATCCATTTGCCGATCGGAATGATCAGCCCGGTTTCTTCGGCGACGCTGATGAACTGATCCGGGCGGATCATGCCCTTTTCCGGATGGTCCCAGCGCAGCAGTGCTTCCATGCCCAGCAGGCGACCGCTGCGCAAGCACAGCTTGGGCTGATAGAACACGTCGAGTTCGTTCTGGGTCAGGGCGCGTCGCAGGTTGTTCTCGACGAACAGCTTGTAGCTGGCCTCGGCGTTGAGCGCTTCGGTGAACACTTGCACCTGGTGTTTGCCATTGGCCTTGGCCTTGTGCAGCGCCAACCCGGCATTGCGCATCAGGGTTTGCGGGTCGCGCCCGTGCAGCGGCGCGCAGGCCAGGCCCACGGAGCCGGTGACGCTGATCAACTGGTTGTCGACGAACATCGGTTTGTCGAGGGTCGCCAGTAACTGGTTGGCTACTTGCTGACCCACCGTGAGGTCGCTGTTGTCCAGTAACACGGCGAATTCGTTACTGGCGAATCGCGCCAGGCTGCCGCTCGGAACCAGGCTGTTGCGCAGGCGTCGGGCGAGGCTGATCAGCAGCTTGTCGCCAGTCTGGTGGCCAAGGCTGTCATTGATCCGCTTGAAGTTATCGATGTCCACCAGCAACAGGCTGATTGGCGCATCGCTGTCCCGGGCGAAGCGTTCATCGAGGTTGCGAATGAAGGCCGGGCGGTTGCCGAGATTGGTCAGGTTGTCGGTGTAGGCCAGGCGCTCGATACGTTGCTGAGCGAGCTTGGCCTGGGTGATGTCTTCGTAGATGCCGATGTAGTGGGTCAGCTCGCGGTTGTCGCCGTAAACCTTGGAGATCGACAACTGGCCCCAATAGGGTTCGAGATTTTTCCGGCGACTCTTGAATTCGCCCTGCCAACTGTTGCTCTTGGCCAGCGCCGAAGGCGCGTCGAACAGCAGTTCGCTGAGGTTCTCCAGGGCTGGTAGTTCTGACAGGCGCTGACCGTGCACTTCTTCCGTGGAATATTGGGTGATCGCGGTGAAGCTCGGGTTGACGTATTCCACCACGCCGTCGCAGTTGACCAGCAGAAAGGCGTTGGCACTTTGCTCGACCGCACGCTGGAACAGGTGCAGGGCGCTGGTGGCGGTTCGCCGGTTGTGGTTGCTGATGACCTGGGCAAACTGGTCCGCCAGTTCTCCGGCGAAGGCGATTTCATCCGACTGCCAGGCGCGGGTCGCGCCGGTCTGCTCCAGGCACAAAACGCCGACCACCTGGCCATCGACGCGGATACTGGCGTCGAGCATTGCGTTGACGTCGCGCGGACGCAGGCTTTCGGCCATCTCCCGGGTACGCGGGTCGCGCATGGCGTTATGGGCGTCGATGGCGCGGCCGGTGTGCAAGGCGTCGAGGTAATCGGGGAAAACGCTGACGTCGATCGGCTGCGGCAGCAGGTATTGCTGATTCGTGCGGTGATAGGCCGAGATCGGCACCAGCCTCGAGCCTTCGAGGTGCCACAGGCTGGCGCAGTCGATCTCGTAAATATCGCAGGCGCTGCGGGTGATCAGCTCGGCGGCTTCCTGCAAGGAATTGTTGCTGCTGTAGCGTTGACGGGTGAGCAGCAGGATCAGGTCCTGCTGGGCACGCGCCCGGTCCAGATGCAGCAGTTGCTCCTGCTGGGCACGTTGATTGAGTTCCAGGGCGATTTGCAGGCGCGAGTTCTGGGTTTCCAGATCCAGCGCCGGTTGCAGCGGGTCGTCCTCGACCAGGCCGTCAATGACCAACAGGTAGCCGCGCAACAGGTGACGATTGTGTTGTTTGTAGGCTTCGCCCAGTTCCAGCAGATTCAGGGAGCCCGAGGCGGTGTGCAGGGTGTAGCGGATCAGGTAATGCGGGCTTTCAGTCAGCTGCTGCTGGACCGCGTCGTGCAGTTGATAGCGCGCTTGCGGCTCCATCAGGCTGGCGTAGGGCGAGCCCACCAGCGCACACAACTCGACGGCTGGCAGACCGAACTGGCGTTCGCAATTGGGATCGAGAAACAGCAGCGCCCAGCTGGGTTCATTAAGCCGTTCGAAACGCAGCATGCCGAGCCGCGAGGGCACAGGCAACTGCGTCACTACCTCGGCCACCATACGGCTGGCGGCATCGGGTTGGCTTTTCATGGAGGGAAACTCGCTTCGAATATGCTGAACGCGCCGGGCTCTCGCCCTCTTTACTGTTGCCTGCGGCAAGGTTGCATCATGCGGCACTGGCTGACAAGAGAGGATGRAGGCCAAGTGCTATAAGCCTATGTCGGCAGGAACGAAGATTTCTCCAGTTAATAGCAAAAAGTCATAAATTTGGCCGAATTTGAGCTCTGATTTCTCTTTTCGGTAAAAAATGCGGATGAAAGAAACCCCGCCAGATTGGTGGGGTTGAAGTGTGAGCGATACATCGTCGTCCAGTGGGGGGGGGTGCCTCCCTCAACTTTTGCTATGGAAGTCGGCGAAGAGATCTCAAGTTTCAGGGGTTAGATGGTAGCGTCGTACCGAACCGGCGGAGTTGTCAGTCTGCCCGCCGACCGCCAGCAGCTGGTTATCGGTTCTGATGATGTCCCAGAAACTGCCTTCGAGTTCTTCGAAAAGGCCATTTTTGCCAAAGCTGTCGTCGGGCTGGCCATTGTGTAAGTAGCGAGCCAGCACGCCATGAAAACGTGGCCCAGGAGAGATGATTTGCCCGGCGCAGAGGATCTGCTGGTCATCGTTCGATTGCACGCGCTCGAATCGAATGTTGCGGCTATCGGCAGGCGTGGTGACAGGTTCGAAACTTTGGTCGAGATGCCCGTTTGAGGTAAACCGGACGATCCAGCCCGCGAGTGCCTGTTGTGGGGTCTGGGTGTAGCCCGAGGCAAGCAGTTCTTCATCCGGCGTCTGGTCCAGCGCCAGGAATGCCCGCTCGCCGGGCAGGGCCGTGAAGCCCTGATTGCCGAAGGCCGGATCGGCTTCACCCTCCAGAGTCACGCCAGCCAGTAGCGCCCCTCCGCTATATTGGCCGGCCAGTACGAGGCGTTGCGCAAGGTCGCGCGCCGGCAGACTGATGATTGCATCCAGTCGGCACGGGCCATTTTCATAGGTGATCTCGATGTAGCCTTTATCGTGAAATTGGGTGTCCAGTTGCCCGTTCTCCTTCAGGCGGATCAGAACGGTCCTGGCCGGTTCGCCGTAGAAGTTGTCCATTACGAACGGAATCAGTAACTGTCCCTCGGGAGTCATGATGGGCGGAGTGCTGTGGGTGCCATTACGAGCTTTTGAGGAGCGGGCCATGATTGAGCGCCGGGTCCTGGCGTTGCGCGAGGAATCCAATTCGACGATGGTGACCCCGTTATTGCCGAAGGTCCGGTCACGCTGGCCATTGTGGTGGTACATGACGAACCCTGGAATATACCCGTCCTGGCCTTCGAGCCATGTTGTCAGCAGCAACCGACCATCGGGCATCAACTGAACATCGATACCTTCGTTGGGGCGTACATCATCAAGATCCTCAGACACATAACCCTGGGCATTGAAGGTTCGGTCCAGGCTGCCATCCTCGTTCAAGGCGATCAGAAGTGCTTTGTCGGCATAGCTGCTTGCCAACACTAGCGAGCGGTCCTGACGCAGAGCGACGGCATAGATAGACGAGGCGGATACCCCGTTACCAAGCAGCATTGCGTTGCACTTCACAGTGCCTTGGGTGCCGAAAGTCGTGTCCAGGCGTGGGCTGGAGCGAGCGCTGCAGCGTGGTTGAGGTGGGTTTTGCATGTCATCATCCTTAATAATGGGACCAGTGATTGGCCCTCGCTTATTAAACTAAGTGACGTAAGGCTGGAAAAACAACTGTCAGAAATAACAGGATATTATTTTTGGAGAACAGTGGAGATCGAGGCAAAAAAAWGCCCCGCCAAATTGGCGGGGTTGAGGTACGAGCGTGGCGCTCGGAAACGTGGAACGCAATCGGGCCTCCGGTGAAGGAGGGTCGGTCGGTGTTACAGGAGCATGGTGCGGATGTCGCCCAGCAGGTCGCTCAGACGCTTGGTGAAGCGTGCAGCAGCGGCGCCGTTGATCACACGGTGATCGTAGGACAGCGACAGTGGCAACATCAGTTTCGGCTGGAAGGCTTTGCCATCCCGGACTGGCCGGATGGTTGCCTTGGAAACACCGGGGATCGCCACTTCCGGCGCGTTGACGATCGGCGTGAAGCCGGTGCCGCCAATGTGGCCGAGGCTGGAAATGGTGAAACAGGCGCCTTGCATCTCGTCTGACGAAAGCCGAGCGTCCCGAAGGCTGTGATTTTTTTGCCATCAACGCAAATTAATGCCTGTCGATTGCAGCRACTTGCCCTCCCGATCGTGGTAATTCACCTGAATGCGTTCTGCATCGATGACGAGATGCGCGAAGTTATCCTGACTGATGACTTTGCCGGTCAATTCCTGTCGATATTCGCCTGCGGCGTTGCGTGCCAACGGCTGGTCGAGGATAAAGCTGGATTGACTGGCATAGGGCAACAGTTTGATGTTGCACAATGGCGACGACACGATGGTGTGCACCTCAAAGTCCGGGTCTTCGCTGTGGGTCAGTCGACTGGTCAAGGAGCCGTGGACGTCGCCGGAAACGAAAATGATATTCTTCAGTCGGTGCGAGCGAATGGTCTCCAGCAACCGCAGCCGTTGCCCGGGAAAACCGGCCCAGGCGTCATCCCCGTTGTGTTTGGCGTCGGGATAGAGCATCACGCTGGTGACCACCAACTTGACCCGGGCGGGGCTGTGGATCAGCCATTGGCACAAGGCATATTCCTGCTCAACATCAAGGATACGTCGATCATCGGCGGACAGATTACGCTGGGTGCGGCTATCGGTGACGAACCATTCGATATCGCCATCGGTGAACTTATACCAATAGTGCTTCGGATGCCGGCTGATCCGCCCATCCTCTAGTAATTCAAATGCCGGGCTGTGGCTGGCTTGATATAACTCATAAGCAGTGATGGCGTTTTTATATAAAAAATCATCGCCTGATTTTTTATTTTTCGGCCAGTTATCTTCAATTTCGTGATCGTCGAGGATCATGTAAGTCGATACATTGGCCATTAACCTGGAAATATGCGGCTGTGAGAAAGTCGCACGGTATTTTGCGAGTATTTCCTGATATTCGCGGTCAGGTGCGAAAAAATTCAAATCGTCGACATAGATCTGATCGCCAGTCATCAACATCGCGCTGACCGGCGGGTCGGCTTGCTGAGCCAATTGTGAAATCGAGGCAAATATCCGGTCGCCCAGATGTGGCGCCGACGGGATGCCGGCGGTCATCCGCAAGTAACGGCATGAGCCAACGAAATAGGCTCGTGGTGTGCCGGCCGTGCTGGACCGGGTGCGCACGCGATAGAGTTCTTGCGGCCATCGCAGCGGCAGTTCTTGCACCGAATCCACGGAGTGCCCGGCACTCGTGGTACTGAACCAGCCAGCCTGGTATTCGTATTCGGTATCGGCCGCCAGGTTATTGATAACAATGACATCGGACATGTCTTGCAGGCTTGTCAGCCTTACAAAGATACTTTTAAGCCATTGCTCACGCCCGGACTGCCGATAACGGATGCCGGCAAATACGGGTGCATCTTTTTGCGCTTCGCCGCGCACAAATATACGCGCGTGATTAGTTGTGGTGTGGCCAATAATCGGGCCAACAGTTAGTTTGAGCATGTTTGAGTCCAATCGCTGCCAGTTAATTGGTAGTTGGTTATTTCGGATGTAATGGGAGGGTGTTCAGCCAAGACTAGTTATTTGGCCTGAATAAATATCTGGCAGAAATGGATTCGAGTTGTGGGCGATATCAGCCACAAATGTAGGAAAGCGTATCAAGCAAGAACTTCAGGCAAAAAAAAGCCCCGCCAAATTGGCGGGGTTGAGGTACGAGCGTGGCGCTCGGAAACGTGGAACGCAACAGGCCCTCCGGTGAAGGAGGGCCGGTCGGTGTTACAGGAGCATGGTGCGGATGTCGCCCAGCAGGTCGCTCAGACGCTTGGTGAAGCGTGCAGCAGCGGCGCCGTTGATCACACGGTGATCGTAGGACAGCGACAGTGGCAGCATCAGTTTCGGCTGGAAGGCTTTGCCGTCCCAGACTGGCTGGATGGTTGCCTTGGAAACACCGAGGATCGCGACTTCCGGCGCGTTGACGATCGGCGTGAAGCCGGTGCCGCCAATGTGGCCGAGGCTGGAAATGGTGAAGCAGGCGCCTTGCATCTCGTCCGACGAGAGCTTCTTGGTCCGGGCTTTTTCAGCCAGGGAAGCAGCCTCGGCGGCCAGTTGCAGCAGGCTCTTCTGGTCGACGTTCTTGATGACCGGTACCAGCAGGCCATCCGGGGTGTCGACGGCGAAGCCGATGTTGACGTATTTCTTGCGGATGATCGCTTTGCCGCTTGGCGCCAGCGAGCTGTTGAAGTCCGGCAGTTCCTTGAGCAGGTGCGCACAGGTCTTGAGCAGCAACGGCAGGATGGTCAGCTTGACGCCGGCCTTCTCTGCAACGGCTTTCTGGGCAACACGGAACGCTTCGAGCTCGGTGATATCCGCCGAGTCGAATTGCGTCACGTGCGGCACGTTCAGCCAGCTGCGGTGCAGGTTGGCGGCGCCGACCTGCATCAGGCGGGTCATCGGCACTTCTTCGATTTCACCGAAGCGGCTGAAGTCCACGACCGGAATCGGCGGGATGCCCGCGCCACCGGTTGCGCCAGCAGCAGCGGCCGGCGCTTCCTTGGCCTTCTGCATCATGGCCTTGACGTAAACCTGCACGTCTTCCTTCAGGATGCGACCGTGCGGACCGCTGGCGCCAACGGCGTTCAGCTCGACGCCGAATTCGCGGGCCAGTTGACGCACGGCAGGGCCGGCGTGAACTTTTGCACCAGGCTTGGCTGGCGCGGCGGCCGGGGCAGCAGCAGGTGCGGCGGCGGCAGGAGCAGCAGCTGGAGCAGGTGCGCTCGGAGCTGCAGCGGCAGTTGCCGGTGCAGCGGCCGGAGCGGCGCCTTTGACTTTCAGCTTGAGGATCAGGTCGCCGGTACCGACTTCGTCATCGAGCTTGATGGAAATGCTTTCCACCACGCCAGCGGCTGGCGACGGGATTTCCATGCTCGCCTTGTCGGACTCCAGGGTGATCAGCGACTGGTCGGCCACAACGGTGTCGCCGGCCTTGACCAGGACTTCGATGATCTTGGCCTTGCCCGCCGAACCGATGTCCGGAACGTGGATGTCCTGAACGCTGTCGGCCACTGGAGCAGCCGGTGCGGCAGCGGCAGGCGCGGGAGCAGCGGCGGCAGGAGCGGCCGCCTGAGCTGGAGCGGCAGCAGCTGGTGCAGCAGCACCCGCCACTTCCAGATCCAGAATCAGGTCGCCAGTGCCGACTTCATCGTTGAGCTTGACGCTGATGGCCTTGACCACGCCAGCGGCAGGCGACGGGATTTCCATGCTGGCCTTGTCGGATTCCAGGGTGATCAGCGATTGATCAGCCGCGACGGTGTCGCCGACCTTGACCTGGATCTCGATGATCTGGGCCTTGCCCGACGAACCGATGTCCGGCACGTGCACTTGCTGAACGCTGGCGGCAGCCGGCGCAGCAGCAGGAGCGGCGGCGGCAGGAGCAGCAGCCGGTTTGGCTTCAGCCTTGGCAGCCGGCGCAGCGGCAGCCGCAGGGGCACCTTCGACTTCCAGTTCCAGCAGTTCGTCGCCTTCTTTCAGGCGATCGCCCAGCTTCACTTTCAGGCTCTTGATGATACCGGCCTTCGGCGCGGGCACTTCCATGCTCGCCTTGTCCGATTCCAGCGTCAGGATGCTCTGGTCGGCTTCGATACGGTCGCCGACCTTCACAAACAGTTCAATTACTTCACCTTCACCGCTGCCGATGTCAGGTACGCGAATGAGTTCGCTCACAAAATCTCTCCTCAGCAGTCCAGTGGGTTGCGTTTTTCCGGGTTGATACCGAACTTGGCAATGGCCTCGGCCACCACTTTAGGTTCGATGTCGCCACGGTCAGCCAGTGCTTCCAGGGCTGCCAACACCACGAAATGACGGTCGACTTCGAAGAAATGACGCAGTTTCTTGCGGCTGTCGCTACGGCCGAAACCGTCGGTGCCCAGGACTTTGAATTCCTTGGACGGTACCCACTGACGGATCTGCTCGGCGAACAGCTTCATGTAGTCGGTAGACGCGATGACCGGACCTTTACGGCCGTTCAGGCACTCTTCGACGTAGCTCAGCTTAGGCTTCTGGCCAGGGTGCAGACGGTTGGTGCGTTCAACGGCCAGGCCGTCGCGACGCAATTCGTTGAAGCTGGTAACGCTCCACACGTCGGCGCCGACGTTGAACTCTTCGCGCAGGATCTTCGCTGCTTCACGGACTTCACGCAGGATGGTGCCGGAGCCCATCAGCTGAACGTGGTGCGCCGCTTCGCGGGTGTCTTCCTCAAGCAGGTACATGCCTTTCTTGATGCCTTCTTCGGCACCGGCCGGCATGGCAGGCTGCTGGTACGACTCGTTCATCACGGTGATGTAGTAGAAGACGTCCTGTTGCTCTTCGGTCATCTTCTTCATGCCGTCCTGAATGATCACCGCCAGCTCGTAGCCGTAGGTTGGATCGTAGGTGCGGCAGTTCGGGATGGTGGCAGCCAGCAGGTGGCTGTGACCGTCTTCGTGTTGCAGGCCTTCACCGTTCAGGGTGGTACGGCCGGCAGTGCCGCCGATCAGGAAACCACGGGTGCGGCTGTCGCCAGCGGCCCAGGCCAGGTCACCGATACGCTGGAAGCCGAACATCGAGTAGAAGATGTAGAACGGCAGCATCGGCTGGTTGTGGCTGGAGTACGAAGTACCGGCAGCGATGAAGGAGCTCATGGCGCCCGCTTCGTTGATGCCTTCCTCGAGGATCTGGCCCTTCTGGTCTTCCTTGTAGAACATCACCTGGTCTTTATCGACTGGCTCGTAGAGCTGGCCGACGGAGGAGTAGATGCCCAGCTGACGGAACATGCCTTCCATACCGAAGGTACGGGCTTCGTCCGGGATGATCGGCACGATGCGCGGGCCGATTTCCTTGTCCTTGACCAGCTGTGCGAGGATCCGCACGAAGGCCATGGTGGTGGAGATTTCACGGTCGCCCGAGCCGTCCAGGATCGCCTTGAGGGTGTCC
>NZ_JBGCUL010001344.1:0-1026 GCF_054177685.1 Pseudomonas sp. P5_A2_2 | reverse complement strand
CACGCAACCACTGCGCTTCTTCACCGCCACGCCCGAAGATGCACGGGTCGCCACCCTTGAGGCGCACCACGCATTTGCCCTGACGGGCATAACGCAACATCAGGCGATGGATAAAGGCTTGCGGCGTTGAACGACAGCCGCCGCGCTTGCCCACCGGAATTATCCGCGCGCCGGGACAGTGCTCCAGCACCGCGTCGTTGACCAGATCGTCGATCAGCACTACATCCGCTTCACTCAACGCCCGAACAGCTTTGAGGGTCAGTAATTCAGGATCACCGGGACCTGCACCCACCAGCCAGACTTTTGCGCTCATAGTGTTTTCCTCACGAGATGGCGGCTTGCGACTGCGCGGTGGCGGCCAGCAAACGCTTGATTTCCGGGACGCAGGAGCCGCATTGCGTGCCGCAACCCAATTCTTGTTTCAAACCCGGCAAGTCCAGGCCGCGGCGGATGCCAGCGCAGACCGCGTTTTGGCTGACGTTTTTGCAGTTGCACAGGGTTTTGTTGCCGGTCGCTTCGGCGTCAACCTGGCCCGGTGGGGCACTCAGTGGCGCGAGCAGCCAGCGCCGTAGTTGTTCATCGGTGCGACCTTCGAGCCAAAGGTTTTGCAGCCAGTGCCGGGCGAGGGTTTCACCCGCCAAGCGGATCGCGGTGATCCGGCCGTTCTCGATCCGCACCCGCTTACCGATTGAGCGTCGTGGATCGTCGTAGGCCAGGACCGGTCCATCGTTTAKCCCCAGGCATTGATCGATATCGCGCAGCAGTTGCGGATCTGGCGCCATGGCGCTGGCCGCGCGTATCAGCAGCGCAGGGCGCTCACGGCCGGTCAAACTGACGCTGACGTAGGAAAACGCCTCGCAAAGGGGGCGCAGAGTCTCAAAGTGTTGTTGGACATCGCCCTCTATCAGCGCGAAAAGGTGCCAAGGTAAATGCACCGGTTCCAGGCGCACGCCGCTGTGTTTGAGTTCCGGTTGTTTCGACAACGGGTCGAAGGCGGGCAGGGTGAGGCTGTTCACGCCCCCCTTG
>NZ_JBGCUL010001343.1:0-1030 GCF_054177685.1 Pseudomonas sp. P5_A2_2 | reverse complement strand
GATCGAAAGCGCTCAGGGAAGCCTTGGCGCCCTCGCCCACTGCGATCACGATCTGCTTGTACGGCACGGTGGTCACGTCGCCGGCGGCGAACACACCCGGTACCGACGTTTCACCACGAGCATCGACGATGATCTCGCCACGGGGTGACAACTCGATCGTACCTTTGAGCCAATCGGTGTTCGGCAACAAGCCGATCTGCACAAAGATCCCTTCCAGCTCCACACTGCGCAATTCGTCGCTCTGACGATCCTTGTAGCGCAGGCCGTTGACCTTCTGGCCGTCGCCGGTGACTTCAGTGGTTTGTGCACTGGTGATCACGGTGACGTTCGGCAGGCTGTGCAACTTGCGCTGCAATACCGCATCGGCGCGCAACTGCACGTCGAATTCCAGCAACGTGACATGGGACACGATACCGGCCAGGTCGATGGCCGCTTCAACGCCGGAGTTGCCGCCGCCAATCACTGCCACGCGCTTGCCCTTGAACAGCGGACCGTCGCAGTGCGGGCAGTACGCCACGCCTTTGTTGCGGTACTCCTGCTCGCCCGGGACGTTCATTTCACGCCACCGTGCACCGGTCGCCAGAATCACGGTTTTGGCTTTTAACGATGCGCCACTAGCGAAGTGGACTTCATGCAGTTCGCCGTTTTTGCCAGGAATCAGCTTGTCGGCGCGCTGCAGGTTCATGATGTCGACGTCGTACTGCTTGACGTGTTCTTCCAGGGCCACGGCCAGTTTCGGCCCTTCGGTTTCCTGCACCGAGATGAAGTTTTCGATGGCCATGGTGTCCAGCACCTGCCCACCAAAACGTTCCGCCGCGACACCGGTGCGAATGCCTTTACGGGCCGCGTAGATTGCCGCCGAGGCACCGGCCGGGCCACCACCGACCACCAGCACATCAAAAGCTTGCTTGRCACTGATTTTCTCGGCCTGGCGTTCGATGCCGCTGGTGTCGATTTTGGCGAGGATTTCTTCCAGGCCCATGCGGCCCTGACCGAAGTTCACGCCATTGAGGTAGATGCTCGGCACCGC
>NZ_JBGCUL010001342.1:0-1037 GCF_054177685.1 Pseudomonas sp. P5_A2_2 | reverse complement strand
CCCTCAGGAACTGTAGAGCCGGACATGCCGACCCCCACGAAAAACACCACGGTCTATGCCGCGCCGGTGATGCGCAAACTGACGGAAATCGTTACCGATTTACCGCCATCACTGCGCAAAGTGGCGGATTTTATCCTGCGTCACCCGCTAAGGGCCGCGACGCTGACCATCGAAGAAATGGCTCATGAAACATCCACCTCGCCAGCCGCGGTCAATCGTTTGGCCAAGGCTCTGAACCTGGGTGGCTACACCGGCATGAAGGCCGAGCTGGTGGCGACTTTGCAGCAGATGGTGTCGCCGGTCGACAAGCTTCGCAATGAACTTGCACATCGGCCGGGTGGCGCATTTGGCCTGCATGAGCAAATCCGGAGCGCCACCAGCAACCTCGCCACGGCGGCGACCAACAACCATGAAGATGCCTTTGAAGCGTTCGTCACCCGCCTGACCGAGGCGCGTAAAATCTACATCCTCGGCTTTGGCAACAGCGTCTACTTCGCCGGTCTGGCCGCCTCGACCCTGATGCCCTTCTGCGCGGACGCCACCGCCATCAGCATGGAAGGCGGCAACGAAAACGCCGCTTACCGCCTGGCCGCAATCACCGATCAGGATGTATTGCTGGCGATCTCCCTGCCGCGTTATTCCCTCGACACCCTGCAACTCGCACGTTTTGCCAATGAGCGCGGCGCCTCGGTGCTGGCAATCACCGACTCACCTGCATCGCCCCTCACCAGCATCGCTGAACACGTGCTATTTGCCCCCGCCGACCATCCGGTCATGACCAGCTCCAACATCGCCGTGCTCGCATTGATCGAAGGATTGGTGGCGGGTGTGATGGCTCGCAATAAAGAGGCCGTCAAGCTGGCGACAGAGCTGACCGAAAGCGTGATGTCTTACCTGCATATTCCTTCCAGCAGTAAATCGCCGAAAAAGTGATGGATCTTGGGGGTACATGCCCCCGCAGTTGGGCGGCAACTCAGTAAATCGCCGAAAAAGTGATGGATCTTGGGGGTACATGCCCCCGCAGTTGGGCGGCAACT
>NZ_JBGCUL010001341.1:0-1038 GCF_054177685.1 Pseudomonas sp. P5_A2_2 | reverse complement strand
GGGTTGTCCATCGACTATCTGGGACGGCGTTTACAGCAAGTATTGCAGGAGGAGGGCGTGCGTTTGGATTACCTTCAGGACTTCGACGCACCGACCACTCTTGCCATGGTCGCCGTTGGTGCCGATGGCTCGCCGCATTACAGCTTTCGCGGCGAAGGCTGCGCTGATCGTCAGCTGTTGCCGGGGCATTTGCCTGAGTTGGGCGCTGAGGTGCGAGGGCTGCATATCGGCTCGTTCTCGTTGGTGGTGCAGCCGATTGCCGATACCCTGTTGGCTCTGGTCTGCCGGGAAAGTGGCAAACGCCTGATCAGTCTCGACCCCAACGTGCGACTCAACCCAGAGCCGAATATCGAATTGTGGCGCGAACGTATCGGCGCTCTGGTCGAACATGCCGATCTGATCAAGGTCAGTGACGAAGACCTGAACCTGCTCTACCCAGAGCGTGATCCGCAGAGCGTGATCGAGGGCTGGCTGGAGCACCGCTGCCAACTGGTATTCCTCACCCGTGGCGGTCAGGGCGCGACAGTTTTCAGCCGCCGTCATGGCACTTGGTCGGTGCCGGCCCGTGCCGTGGCGATAGTCGATACCGTAGGCGCCGGTGACACCTTCCAAGCGGCATTGATTGCTTGGCTGACTGAGCAGCAACTGGATTCGGTGGAGGGCTTGCAACGCTTGAGCCGTGAACAGATCGACGCAATGCTCGACTTTGCCGTCAGCGCCGCGGCCCTGACCTGCGGTAAAAACGGTCCGGACTTACCTTTTCGGCATCAGTTGCATTGATATCTGGTCAGGATTGTTTCGTCGGCACTGCACTCTACCCTGATCGCGCCGCCTCCGTGCCGGATATCAACACGGGAAAACTTTGCACTCGCCGTTGATGCCGGGGTTTTGGCAGTCGCGCGATCAAGGAAAAACTCACGTCATCGGTGTGTCGAATTTCGATGGCGCTCAACTCAAGCAGGCGGCGAAAGAGATCGTTTCGCTCCAGCCGCCGTGCTCCGTCCTGTGGTGAAWGGTTGCAATCGACCTGGCTCCACG
>NZ_JBGCUL010001340.1:0-1038 GCF_054177685.1 Pseudomonas sp. P5_A2_2 | reverse complement strand
CCGATTGGCTGGCGCAGGGTGTAGGTGTCGACGCCACCGGCGACGTTTTCAGCGAACTCGCCCATTTGCAGGCTGCCGATGGAACAGGCGTGCTCAACCACTTCCAGGCCACGGAAAATATCGCCTTCAGCGTCGGCAATGGTCTTGCCCTGCTCTGCGCTGAGGACTGCAGCGATGCGCTTGGAGTGCTCGCGGATCAGCGCCTGGAGCTTGAGCATGATGCGCATGCGGGCGCCGATCGGGGTCAGCTTCCAGGTCTGGAAGGCACGATGGGCTGCGCTGATGGCGGCGTCGACTTCTTCGGCGGTGGCAAACGGCACTTTGGCCAGCACTTGCTGGGTCGCCGGGTTGATGATGTCGTGCCATTCAGTGGTCTTGGATTCGACCCACTGGCCGTCGATCAACAGCTTGACCTTTTGCACGGTGGTTTCGTTGGGCGTGAGCGATGCGTTCATGTGGGTCTCCAGATCTTTGCTTTTTTTATTGAGAGCTATCTTGGGAGCCGGGGCGAGATAGTCGCCCTGAGATGAGCCATGTGTCGCGAATTGGTTGTCGGACTGTTTTTGGAGTATAGATGTGCAAACTTCTAATAAAAACGCACATAAAAACCGGTCCAACATGCAAAAAAACATCACCTCCCTCGGCTCGTTGAACTGGGATGACCTCAAGTTTTTCCTTGAAGTCGCCCGTACCCGCAAGGCCAGCACCGCGGCCAAGCGCCTGGCGGTGGACTACACCACAGTGTCGCGACGCATCAGTTCCCTGGAAACGGCGCTGGGCACATTGCTGTTCGAAAAATCCCGGACCAACGGCTTTGTCCTGACCGCCGAAGGCCAGCGGTTGATGGGGTATGCCGAGTCGATCGAAAGTACCCTGCACATGGCGTGCGAGCAGGTTTYCGGGTCCGGCGTGGCACTGTCCGGTCATGTGCGCATGGGCTGCACCGAAGGCTTCGGCAGCTTTTTCATCACGCCGCAGCTGAGCCACTTCGTCGACACCTACCCGGCGATCTCGGTGGATATCCTGCCGCTGCCGCAC
>NZ_JBGCUL010001339.1:0-1038 GCF_054177685.1 Pseudomonas sp. P5_A2_2 | reverse complement strand
GTGCCGCGCCACGGTGGCATGGGTGGTGTTCAGGCGGCGGGCGGCAGTGAGCAAACGCCCGCTGCGCTGCAATTCGAGAAAAAACCGCAGGTCATTCCAGTCGAACATGAATCGTCCTTGTTCTTTGCCGTTCGGGAAGCTGTTTAAAAACGCACAGCGGCTGCGCAAAAACTAACATTCTTTTGACGAAAGCTAACAACTAGGATGACAGACAACAAGAACAACAAAACGAGATCAGGGATGCAGACTTCTCTGGATGAATACGATTACATCGTGGTCGGGGCCGGGCCGGCCGGGTGTCTGCTGGCCAATCGACTGTCGGCCAACCCGCAACATCGTGTGTTGCTGCTCGAAGCCGGTGGCCGCGACAACTATGCGTGGATTCACATCCCCGTGGGTTACCTGTTCTGCATCGGCAACCCGCGCACCGACTGGTGCTTCAAGACCGAAGCGCAACCGGGCCTGCAAGGGCGCGCCCTGAGCTACCCGCGCGGCAAGGTGCTGGGTGGCTGCTCATCGATCAACGGCATGATCTACATGCGCGGCCAGGCTGCTGACTACGACCGCTGGGCCGCCGACGGCAACCCCGGCTGGAGCTGGCAAGACGTGTTGCCGCTGTTCAAACAGAGTGAAAACCACTTTGCCGGCGCCGCCGAATTTCACGGCGCCGCGGGCGAATGGCGAGTCGAACGCCAGCGCCTGTCCTGGCCGATTCTCGATGCGTTCCGCAGCGCCGCCGAACAAAGCGGCATCGCCAGCATCGATGACTTCAACCAGGGCGACAACGAAGGTTGCGGTTACTTCCAGGTCAATCAGAAGGCCGGCATCCGCTGGAACGCGTCCAAGGCCTTTCTCAAACCGGTGCGCCAGCGTCCCAATCTCACCGTACTGACCGGTGTCGAAGTCGACCGCGTGCGGCTGGACAATGGCCGCGCCTCGGCGGTCAGCGCCCGCTGGCAAGGCCAGGCGAAAACCTTCAAGGCATGCAAGGAAATCGTCCTCTGTGCCGGCTCGGTCGGTTCGCCCAGCATCCTGCAA
>NZ_JBGCUL010001338.1:0-1039 GCF_054177685.1 Pseudomonas sp. P5_A2_2 | reverse complement strand
GTGCCGGATCGCGTCTTCACCGGAATGGCCGAAAGGCGGGTTGCCGATGTCGTGTGCCAGGCAAGCCGATTGCACCACCATCCCCAGGTCGCTGGGTTCGCACCAGTCGGGCAGGGCATTGCGGATGGTTTCGCCGACCCGCATGCCCAGTGAGCGACCCACGCAACTGACTTCCAGCGAGTGGGTCAGGCGCGTATGAATGTGATCATTGCTGGACACCGGATGGACCTGGGTCTTGCGCCCGAGGCGGCGGAAAGCCCCCGAGAAAATGATGCGGTCGTGGTCCTTGTGAAAAGGGCTGCGGCCAAGCTCTTCTGGGCTGTGCAGAGGTTTTCCGAGGCGTTCGCGGGTAAGCAGAGTGTGCCAATCCAAGGCGGGGTCTCTCCRTCAGGTGACTGATAGCCTAGCTTCCCGTTTCGCGCCATGACCTGCAAGCGGAACTGGGTGGCGTCGATATCGATAAGTAACCGGCACCGAAATCATCGATGGCTATCCGCGCGCCGGCGTGCCGGAAACGCACCACCACATGTGCCAGATTGATCAGTCTTTGCGTGAAGAGCCCTGCATGATCAGCTTGATCAGCGGGGCCAGTGTGGCACCGAGCCGGACCAGCCGGGTCAGGCTGCTGAGGCCGCCACCGTTTTTCGCACCCTTGCCGCCCAGAAAGCCCAGCAAGGTGACGGCGGCTACGCCCCAGAGTGGTGCGTGCTTGATACCAAAACCGTCCTGCAGGTTTTGCGTAATCCCGCGCACGCGTTGCAAGGGTTGCAGCAGTTGCGCGGATTCGTGGCGGATTTCCTGACGATGCATTTCCATGCGCAAGCGGATCAGGGCCTTGCGCATTTCCGTGCGTGAGCTGTTGTGTGGCAATTCAGGCAGGCTCATGGCAGCAGGCGCTCCCGATCGTTGGCCAGCTCTTCCAGCGTGCCGTTGAAGGGTGAGGACTCATCGAAAATCGCTGCTCTCAAGCGCATTCCACAGAATATGGCGGCGAGGGTGTAGAACACACAGAGCCCGATGATGGCGGTCAGGCGATAGG
>NZ_JBGCUL010001337.1:0-1040 GCF_054177685.1 Pseudomonas sp. P5_A2_2 | reverse complement strand
CCCGATGGAGGGCTTTTGTGCGTCTGGCGTCAGGTCAAACCTTGACGATCCAGCCCGCTGGCGCTTCGATGTCGCCGGTTTGCACGCCGGTCAGCTCTTTGTAGAGCTTCTGGGTGATCGGGCCGACTTCGGTTTCGCTGTGGAACACGTGCAGGTGGTCGTTGTAGTTGATGCCGCCAATCGGCGTGATCACCGCAGCGGTACCGCAAGCACCGGCTTCCTTGAAGTCGGAGAGCTTGTCGATGAACACGTCGCCTTCGACCACATCCAGACCCAGGCGGGACCTGGCCAGTTCGATCAGCGACAGACGGGTGATGCCCGGCAGTACCGATGGCGAGTTCGGGGTCACGAACTTGTTGTCGTGGGTGATCCCGAAGAAGTTGGCCGAACCGACTTCCTCGATCTTGGTATGGGTCAGCGGGTCAAGGTAGATGCAGTCGGCGAAATGCGCCTTCTTGGCCTGGGAGCCCGGCATCAGGCTGGCGGCGTAGTTGCCACCGACCTTGGCGGCACCGGTGCCTTGTGGCGCGGCGCGGTCGTAGCTGGAGATCAGGAAGTTGTGCGGGGTCAGGCCGCCCTTGAAGTAGGCGCCGACCGGGATGCAGAAGATCGAGAAGATGAACTCCGGCGCGGTACGCACGCCGATGTTGTCACCCACGCCGATCACGAACGGACGCAGGTACAGCGCRCCGCCGGTGCCGTACGGCGGAATGAAACGCTCGTTGGCGCGGACCACTGCTTTACAGGCTTCGATGAATTGCTCGGTGTCCACCTGCGGCATCAGCAGGCGGGCGCAGCTGCGCTGCATGCGCAGGGCGTTCTGGTCCGGGCGGAACAGGTTGATCGAGCCGTCCTTGCAACGGTAGGCCTTCATGCCTTCGAAGCATTGCTGGCCATAGTGAAGGGCAGTGGAGCCTTCGCTGATGTGCAGCACGTTATCTTCGGTCAGGGTGCCTTTGTCCCACTCACCATTGCGAAAGTACGACAGATAGCGCTTGTCGGTCTTGATGTAGTCAAAACCCAGCTTGTCCCAATTAATG
>NZ_JBGCUL010001336.1:0-1043 GCF_054177685.1 Pseudomonas sp. P5_A2_2 | reverse complement strand
GGTTGGTCATGCCCAACTCTTCACCCTGATAAATGAACGGCGTGCCCTGAAGAAAATGCAGCGCGGTGCCGAGCATCTTCGCCGACACCACGCGGTGTTCGCCGTCATCACCAAACCGCGAAACCACTCGCGGCTGATCGTGGTTACACCAGAACAGCGCATTCCAGCCGCCACCGGCCTGCATGCCGGTCTGCCAGTCGGAAAGGATGCGCTTGAGTTCGAGGAAGTCGAAGTCAGCGCGAACCCACTTCTGCAAGTTCGGGTAATCAACCTTCAGGTGATGAAAGTTGAAGGTCATCGACAGTTCTTTCGAGTCCGGCCGCGAGTAACGAATGCAATGTTCCAGGCTGGTGGAGGACATCTCGCCGACGTTGATCAGGTCATGGCCTTCGAAGACTTCGCGGTGCATTTGCTGCAAGTAGTCGTGCACGTTCGGGCCATCGGTGTAGAAACGCCGACCGTCGCTGTTGTCCTCGGGAAAGTCCGCCGGCTTGGAGATCAGGTTGATCACGTCCAGGCGGAAACCGCCCACGCCCTTGTCACGCCAGAAGCGCATCATCTTGAAGACTTCAGCGCGCACCTGCGGATTATCCCAGTTCAGGTCGGCCTGAGTGTGGTCGAACAGGTGCAGAAAGTACTGACCGGTTTGCGCCTCGAACTCCCAGGCGGAACCGCCGAACTTGGACTCCCAGTTGTTCGGCTGATCACGCCAGATGTAGAAGTCACGGTACGGGTTATCAAGGCTGCTGCGCGCTTGCTGAAACCAGGTGTGCTCGACGGAAGTATGGTTGACCACGATATCGAGCATCAGCTTGATGCCCCGCCTGCCGGCTTCGGCGATCAGCAACTCGCAGTCAGCCATGGTCCCGTAGCTCGGGTCGATGGCGTAGTAGTCGCTGATGTCGTAGCCATTGTCGCGCTGGGGCGAACGCAGGAACGGGGTGATCCACAGACAATCGACACCCAGCCATTGCAGGTAATCGAGCTTGGCCACCACCCCGAGCAGATCGCCCGTGGGGTTGCCGGCGTGGCTGTGAAAACTC
>NZ_JBGCUL010001335.1:0-1044 GCF_054177685.1 Pseudomonas sp. P5_A2_2 | reverse complement strand
GGCGAAGTATATAGCTCAGCGATTGATAGTGATGTTCTTCATTCTTTTGGGAGTGTTGACCATCACCTTCGTTCTGAGCCGAGCTCTTCCGGGTTCCCCGGTAGAAATGATGCTGGGAAACCACCCCACGGTGGAGCAGATTGCCGTCGCACGGGAAAAACTGGGGTTGGATAAGCCTCTGCCGATCCAATACTTCAATTACATCGGTGATCTTCTCCGAGGTGATTTTGGCACTAGTCTGCGCACCGGGCGGCCGGTGGTGGAGGAAGTGGTCAGGCGGGTTGGTGCGACTTTTGAACTGACATTCCTGGCGATGTTCTGGGTGGTGGTGCTAGGGGTGCCGATCGGTGTCATCTCAGCGGCGCGGCAGAACTCAGTGGTCGACAATGCGGCACGAGCGGGGTCCATCGCCGGGACGGCGTTTCCAGTTTTCATCCTGGCCATGGGCTTGCAGTTACTGTTCTACGGCAAGCTCAACTGGCTGCCCCTGCAAGGACGTATCGATGCTTCCATTCTTCTCGATAGCCCTTTTGAGCGTGTGACAGGCTTTTACCTGATCGACACTCTGCTGGCCGGTAATTTCGTAGCACTGTGGAGCGCCATCAAACACCTGACGCTACCCGTGCTCACCCTGGTCATCGTGACCTTGGCCACTGTCACCCGGATCACCCGCAACATGATGGTGGAGGTGCTATCCGAGGAGTACATCCGTACGGCCGTTTCTTACGGTGTACCCAAGTGGCGTATCCATTACGCCTATGCCCTGAAGGCGACAATGATTCCGCTCCTGACAGTGGTGGGCCTGACCTTCGGTTACCTGCTCGGTGGTGCGGTAGTGGTTGAGTTCGTTTTCGACTGGCCCGGCCTGGGCGGCTTCGTGGTGTTTTCGATTGCCCAGAATGATTTCCCCGCCGTGATGGGAGCCACCCTGGTGCTGGCCACGACGTATCTGTCGATCAACCTGATCGTTGATCTCTTGTATCACCTTGTTGATCCGAGGTTGCGAGTCCAATGAGTATCCAAGACGTATCCCTGTCCATGTCC
>NZ_JBGCUL010000060.1:0-12883 GCF_054177685.1 Pseudomonas sp. P5_A2_2 | reverse complement strand
GGCCGCAGCAACAGCGCCGTGTGGATGGGGGAGCGACAGGGCTGTCGCTTGGAGCCATGATCACAATGAAGTTCCTGGGTGAGGGGAGGGCTTTTGTGGCGAGGGAGCAAGTTCCCTCGCCACAAAAGCAGGTTTGGCGTAATAGACGGCTTGCAATGCGCTGAAGGCCAGTTAAGGTTCAGCACAGGTTTATCTGCCCCACGAGTCTCTATGTTCAAGCGCTCCACCCTTCAATCCCTTGCTTTCCTGCTGCTGGCCGGTGCCGCGTTGTCGGCCCGCGCCGATTGGTACCTGGATGGTGAGTCCTCGCGTCTGTCATTCGTCAGCACCAAAAACGCCAATGTTTCCGAAGTGCAGCGCTTTCTGGTGTTGCACGGCAAGGTCGATCCCGAGGGACTGGCGCAGGTGGAAGTCGAGCTGGAATCGATCAACAGCGGCATCCCGTTGCGCGATGAGCGCATGCGCAAGGAACTGTTCCAGATCGACCGGTTTCCCGACGCCGTGATCACCACGAAAATCGATCTGCGCCCGATCAACGACCTCGCTCCCGGCGCGCAGCTGGAATTGCGCCTGCCGCTGATGGTGGACCTGCACGGCAAACAACACGAATACCCCGCCGAACTGCTGGCGACCCGTCTCGATGACCGACGCTTTCAAGTGGTGACCCTAGAACCGCTGGTGATCAACGCCGAGGATTTCGATCTGGCACCTGGTCTGGAAACGTTGCGCAAAATGGCCGGCCTGTCGGCGATCAGTCTGTCGGTGCCGGTGGGTGCGGTGCTGATTTTCACGGCGCGCTGACATGGCCGGAGCGATTTTTCCCTGGCGTGAAGGCAACCACTTCGAACTGCTGGTCGATGGTCCGCAGTTTTTCCCGCGCATGCTGGTGGCGATTGCCCGCGCCGAAGAACAGGTCGAGCTGGAGCTGTATCTGGTGGAAGCGGGCGCCTGCGCCGAAGCCATGGTCCAGGCATTGGTGCAGGCCGCCGAGCGCGGGGTGCGAGTGCGCTGCCTGTTCGATGACTATGGCAGCCTCGCCTTCACCCTGACCTTGCGTCAGCGGCTGACGGCTGCCGGCGTGGAGCTGCGTTTTTACAATCGCCTGAGCTGGCGGCGTTGGGTCGGCAACTTCTACCGCGATCACCGCAAATTGTTGCTGGTGGATCAGAGCCTGGCGGTCGTCGGCGGCACCGGTGTCACCGATGAGTTCTGGACCCCGGGGGAAGACGTCAGCGAATGGCATGAGGTGATGGTGGAAATCACCGGGCCGCTGGTGCTCGACTGGCAGTTGCTGTTCGATCGCCAGTGGATCGCCAACCGCCATCGTCGCGCCTGGCGACCGGCCTCGCATTTCGGCTTGCCGCGCCTGCCACGGGTGCCGTCCATGGGCGAGGGCATGGGCCGGGTGGCCTATGCCGACGCCCGTCAACACCGGGACATTCTGCAATCGCTGGTGCGCGCGTTGAACAGCGGCCAACGACGAATCTGGCTGGCCACGCCGTACTTTTTGCCGACCTGGAAAGTCCGCCGTTCCCTGCGCCGGGCGGCTGCCCGGGGCGTCGATGTGCGGTTGCTGCTGACCGGCCCCCGTACCGATCACCCGTCCGTGCGCTACGCCGGGCATCGTTACTACCCGCGACTGCTCAAGGCCGGGGTGAAGATCTTCGAGTACCAACCGTGTTTCCTGCACCTGAAAATGGTCCTGATCGATGACTGGGTGAGCATCGGCTCGTGCAACTTCGATCACTGGAACCTGCGCTTCAACCTGGAAGCCAACCTGGAAGCGCTGGACCCCGGGTTGACCCGGTCGGTGGCGGCGAGTTTCGAGCACGACTTCGCCCTGAGCCAGCAAGTCAGTCTGGAGGAGTGGAAGCGCCGGCCATTGTGGCGGCGGGTCAAGCAGCGGGTGTGGGGATGGGTGGATCGGGTGGTGGTGAATCTGCTGGATCGAAGGGGTTGAACCCAAACTTTCAAACACCCTGAAACCACTGTAGGAGCGACGGTGCGGCGACCCGACCTGCTCGCGATGGCGGCCTGACAGTCAACAATGATGTTGAATGTTATGGCGTCATCGCGAGCAGGCTCGCTCCTACAGGTTTTTGCGGTGTTTCAGGGATTAGAGCAACTCAAAACTCTGCTGCGTCACGTCCACTGAATCCAGGCCAATCTGCACGTTGAACTTGCCCGGTTCCGCCGCGTATTTGAGCTGGGTGTTGTAGAACTTCAGGTCGTCCTCGGTGATGGTGAAGTGCACGACTTTCTGCTCGCCAGCCTTGACCATTACTTTCTGGAAATTCTTCAGTTCCTTGATCGGGCGGATCATCGAGCCGGCCACGTCCTGGATGTACAACTGCACCACGGTTTCGCCGTCGCGCTTGCCGGTGTTTTTCACCGTGACGCTGGCGTCGAGCTTGCCGGTCTTGTTCAGTGTGGTCGACGACAGGGCCATGTCGCTCAGGCTGAACTCGGTGTAGCTCAGGCCATAGCCGAACGGGTACAGGGGGCCTGTGGTGTCATCGAAATATTGCGAGGTGTAGTTGCCCGGTTTGCCCGGAGTGAACGGCCGGCCAATGGTCAGGTGGTTGTAGTAGGTCGGAATCTGGCCGACCGAACGCGGGATACTGATCGGCAGTTTGCCCGACGGGTTGTAGTCGCCGAAGAGCACATCGGCGATGGCGTTGCCGCCTTCGGTGCCGGTGAACCAGGTTTCCAGGATCGCGTCAGCCTGCTCTTTCTCTTCGAGGATCGTCAGTGGGCGGCCGTTCATCAACACCAGCACCAGCGGTTTACCGGTGGCWTTCAGGGCACGGATCAGCTCGCGCTGGTTTTCCGGGATGTTCAGGTCGGTGCGGCTCGACGATTCGTGGGACATGCCACGGGATTCGCCGACGGCGGCAACGACCACATCGGCATCCTTGGCCGCTTTCACCGCTTCGTCGATCAGCACCTTGGCCGGGCGCGGGTCATCCACCACTTCCGGGGCGTCGAAGTTGAGGAAGTTCAGGTAACCGAGGATTTTCGGGTCGCTGGTGATGTTGGCGCCACGGGCGTAGATCAGTGTCGATTTATCGCCCAGCGCGGCGGTCATGCCATCGAACAAGGTCACCGATTGAGCAGGGCGACCGGCAGCGGCCCAGCTGCCCATCATGTCGATGGGCGCCTTGGCCAGCGGACCGACCAGGGCGATTTTCGCGGTCTTCTTCAGCGGCAGGGTTTCGTTGCGGTTTTTCAGCAGCACCTGGCTGCGGCGTGCCACATCACGGGCCTCGGCGCGATGCAGGCGGCTGTCGGCGTAGGTGTCGACCGGGTCATCCTCGGCCTTGCCGATGCGCAGGTACGGGTCCTTGAACAGGCCCATGTCGTACTTGGCGCCCAGTACCGCACGCACGGCGTTGTCGATGTCGCTCTGCTGGATTTCGCCGGACTTCAGCAGCCCTGGCAGCTCTTTGCCGTACAGGGTGTCGTTCATGCTCATGTGGATGCCGGCCTTGATTGCCAGCTTCGCCGCTTCGCGACCGTCGGCGGCAACGCCGTGCTTGATCAGCTCGAATATCGCCCCGTGGTCGCTGACCGCCAGGCCCTTGAAGCCCCACTCCTTGCGCAGCAGGTCGTTCATCAGCCAGGTGTTGGCGGTGGCCGGCACGCCGTTGATCGAGTTCAGCGCAACCATGACTCCGCCAGCGCCGGCATCGATGGCGGCACGGTACGGCGGCAGGTAGTCCTGGTACATCTTGACCGGGCTCATGTCGACGATGTTGTAGTCGCGGCCACCCTCGACCGCGCCGTACAGGGCGAAGTGCTTGACGCTGGCCATGATGCTGTCGGCCGCGTTCGCACCAGTCCCCTGAAACGCCTTGACCATCACGCCGGCTATGCGCGACACCAGGTAGGTGTCTTCGCCGAAGCCTTCGGAAGTACGCCCCCAGCGCGGATCGCGGGAGATGTCGACCATCGGCGCGAAGGTGACGTCGAGGCTGTCAGCCGCGGCTTCCTTGGCGGCAATACGCCCGGACAGGCCGATGGCGTCCATGTCCCAGCTCGAGGCCAGGGCCAGCGGGATCGGGAAAATGGTGCGGTGGCCGTGGATCACGTCGTAGGCGAAGAACATCGGGATCTTCAGGCGGCTGCGCATGGCCGCGTCCTGCATCGGCCGGTTTTCCGGGCGGGTGATCGAGTTGAACGTACCGCCGATGTTGCCCGCCGCGATTTCCTTGCGGATCATTTCGCGCGGCATTTCCGGGCCGATGCTGATCAGGCGCAGTTGGCCGATTTTTTCATCGAGGGTCATTTGCTTCATCAGGTTGCTGACGAAGGCTTCCTTGTTCTCCAGGGGTGCGGGCGTCGTGGCGGCCAATACGTTATGACTGGCCAGGCTGACGAACAGGCCCAGCAAACACAGCTTCTTCATGAATAGTTTTCTCAAGGGCCCAAACGGCGATGTACACGCCGGCCAGCCAAAATTTAGGGAGCGTCTATTGTTGTTCGGGTGCCGGCTCAAAAGACCAGAGCCAAAAAACCACAGCCAGATGGCGGATGCGTTTTTGCGCAGGGCCTCTTTTTAGCCCATCGGCCCGTTGCAATCCAGAGGCGCGGGCGATTATGCCCCAAGAGCCGGCCCAGAAGGTTTCACGGTCGGTTTTTTCATGACATGTACAAGGGAGCATCAGCCTGATGAATGTAAGTCCAACCTACCGTTCGCGCCTGCAGGTCGCCACGCTGCTGATGTTGGCCACGTTGCTGACTGCCTGCGGCATCAACAATATCCCGACCCTCGATGAACAGGCCAAGGCTGCCTGGGGCCAGGTGCAGAACCAGTATCAGCGCCGTGCCGACCTGATTCCCAATCTGGTGGAAACCGTCAAGGGCTACGCCAAACATGAAGAAGAGACCCTGACGGCCGTCATTGAGGCTCGGGCCAAGGCCACCTCGATCCAGGTGGATGCCTCGACCCTCGACAACCCGGAAAAACTCAAGCAGTACCAACAGGCCCAGGATCAGCTCAGCGGCGCCTTGAGCCGTTTGATGGTGGTCTCCGAGCGTTATCCGGACCTGAAGGCCAACCAGAATTTCCTCGCCTTGCAATCGCAGCTTGAAGGCACCGAGAACCGCATCAGCGTGGCCCGGCGCGACTTCATCCTCGCAGTGCAGAAATACAACACCGAGATCCGCACGTTCCCCGGTCGCCTCTGGCACAGCGTGATGTACAGCAATCTGCCGGTGCGCGAGACCTTCGAAGCCACACCAGGGTCGGAAAAGGCCCCCGAGGTCAAATTCTGAACAGCGGTCATCGGTGTCACCACGCAAGAGGTTGCCAATGCGCGTCCTGAAAACAGGCCTGTTGCTGTTGTTATGGGTGGTGACGATCGCTGCCCGGGCCGAGCTGAGCTTCCCGGCGCTGACCGGGCGGGTGGTCGACAATGCGCAGATGATCGAGCCATCGGTGCGCCAGCATCTCACCCAACAGCTTCAGGCCCATGAGCAAGCCACCGGCGAGCAGCTTGTGGTAGTGACTTTGCCGGATTTGCAGGGTACCGACATCGCCGACTTCGGGTACCGGCTCGGCCGCCACTGGGGCATCGGGCAGAAGGACAAGAGCAACGGCGCCTTGCTGATCGTCGCCCGTGACGAGCGTAAACTTCGCATCGAAGTCGGATACGGCCTGGAGGATCGCCTGACCGATGCCCAGAGTTCGGTGATCATCAACCAGGTCATCACCCCGGCGTTCAAGACCGGCAACTTCAGCAAGGGCATCAGTGATGGCGTGGCGGCGATGCTGGTAGTGCTGGGCGGCAACCCCTTGGACGAACCCTCCACGGCGTATGCGTCCAGAGGCGATCCGGGGGACGATTTCGTCTCGCGGCATCCCGGGTTGTTCGTGTTTTTGCTGATGTTGCTCATCCTGACTGTTTTTGTGTGCCAGATGCTCGGTATTCTTCCTGCCGGCCGGGGCGGCTCCGGTGGATCCGGGGGCGGCTTTGGCGGTGGTGGATTTGGCGGCGGCGGTGGAGGGGGAGGCTTCAGCGGCGGCGGGGGCAGTTTCGGCGGGGGCGGTTCGTCCGGCGGCTGGTGATAATAAAAACGAGCAGGCAATTCACGACATGGCATTACTGACTGAACACGAACAACGCAAAGTGGCCGAGGCCATTGCCCGGGTCGAGCGCGAGACCGACGCAGAACTGGTGACCGTGCTCGCGGCCCGCGCCGACGACTATGCGTACATCCCGCTGCTGTGGGCCAGCCTGCTGGCGCTGCTGGTACCGGGCATCGTGCATTACTTCACCGGTTGGCTGACCCTGCACAGCCTGCTGCTGGTGCAATGGGCCCTCTTCATCGTGTTATGCCTGGTGTTCCGCCTGCCGAAAGTCACCACCCATCTGATCCCGCGCTCGGTGCGCCACTGGCGCGCCTCGAACCTGGCGCGCCGACAGTTCCTGGAGCAGAACCTGCACCACACCGAGGGCAGCACTGGCGTGCTGATTTTCGTTTCCGAAGCCGAGCGTTACGTGGAGATCCTGGTGGATGAAGGGATTTCCAGTCGCCTGGACAACAAGCACTGGGACGCGATCGTCGCCACATTCACCCGGCAGGTGCAGCTGGGGCAGACGCTGCAAGGGTTTATCAGCTGCATCGAAGCCTGCGGCGAGCTGCTCAAGGTGCATGTGCCAGTGACCCATGTGCGCAATGAGTTGCCGAACCGGTTGGTGGTGCTCGGCTAAGTCTTGCAGTGGCGTTGTGTAGCGCTCGCCGCTACAACTCCCGTTAATTGTTCGGGTTCGGCCTTGTCGTCAGTATTTCTCTCTAACAGTGGACGCCCAGCGACGGGTGTTCCCGCGAAGAGGGATTCTTATGTCAAGCCAACAATCGAATGACTCTTTGGCACGGGTAGCACCCGGCGGAGAGGGAAGTACGCCAACGGCGAAGCTGACGGCGAAAGAAACACAAATCCTGATGTGGTGTTTCAAGGGCAAGACTTCCTGGGAAATCGCCAGGATCGAGAATTGCGCGGAGTCTACCGTCAATTTTCACTTCGCCAATATTCGCCGAAAGTTCGACGTCGACTCTCGCAGTTCTGCCTTGCTCAAGGCGATCGAGTCGGGAGCCATCATCGTGGATTCGGTCGTTGCGCGAGGTGCGCATGAGCCTGACTGATTCGACCTACAACGGTATCAGCGGGCTCATGTTGGGAATGGGGATTGCATCGCTGCCAGTGGTTGATGGCGAGGTACTGTTCGGTGCAATGCTCGGCGCGTGGCTGGTCACAACCACTCGCACTGACTTCAAAGCCTGGCAGCGCATCGGTTCCTGGTTGCTGTCTGCGGGTGTCGGTTACCTCTTCACGCCTGTCGCACATCCGCTGGTGCCTTTTCTGACAGCAGGCGTGACAGCCTTTCTTTGCGCACTGGTTGTTATTCCTATCAGCATCAAGCTCATGCAATGGATCGATAGCGTCGGTATCGGCGAAATCATTCGACACCTGCGAGGGCGAAGATGAGGGGCCGTGAATGGGTTGCTCTGGTGTGGGTGGCGGACGCGGCATGTCTTGAAGCAATGAAACTTCGGATTACATGGGTCATCAAGTTTCATTCGAAGGTTTAAGCGTTGCCAGAATGGAAGCCATTTCGGAAAGCCTGAGTTCCATATCACGCAGTCGTTGCTTTTCCTCGAGTGCGTTTTGTATGGCGCAGCGATCATCTTCGCCGAGCAACCGCCAGAGCGTGAGAATGGTGTTTTCCCGTGCTGTGCTTTCCTGATTGGCTTCCGAAGAATTAGTAACTGTTTGTCTCAAAATCGGACCTTCGCCCAGCAGCAGCCAGTCAAGGGATATTCCMCGGTTTTGAGCGATTTCTACGCATAGTGAGTATGGCGTGCTATCGCGCCCTTTCCAGCTGCTAAGGGTTTGCGGGCTGATCTGTAGCGCGGAAGATAAAGAGGCATCGGTTTTTGTGCCCGTGACTTGCTTTAATCGAGCCAGAACAGCTTGTGATTTTTTGCTACGCAATTTGAGCCTCTTTCTTTTGACTTATGCTTTTTGAGTGCCTAATTTATGCGTAATGAATACTTTTTTTCATGTGAGTAATCAATCTTCAAAGATGAGTCAGAAGAATACGATGTTGAAACTTCCTAATAGTATCAGGGTGATTTCCTACGAGCATGGCTCGAACCCATTACACGTCCGCCGGATGCACCTCCTTATGCCTGGCAGACACTGTTCGCAAGTCCGGAGTGCCGCGATGAACGTTTCAAGCAGTATTGCGTTTGATCAGGTTGATTGCCACTCAATGACCGTCGGGAATCAAGCATGAGTACTTATAAAATGGTGTGTCCGCACTGCTTGAACAGGATGCGCATCCGCACCAGCGAGGGCCGACATATTTTCCTGCGGGTGGCGTATCTGCAATGTACGTCGGAAGCTTGCGGTTGGTCCGTACGTGCCGAGTTTGAAATGACCCATGAACTTTCGCCCAGCGGCATGCCCAATCCGGCCGTACGTTTGCCTTGCGCCGGACCCGATTTGCGCCGTGCCGCCCGGCCCGTAGCAGTCAGTCCTGCCACGACAGACGTGCCGCAGGGGGCGTGAGCATGAAAATCATCGATGAATATGCAGACCTGAATGGGGAGCTGCTGGCTATAGCCCAGGCGTTTCTGGGGCGCCATGAAAGTGAAGGGGGGAACGATGATCAAGTCCTGTTTTGTCGCGCGGTGAAGCATCTGCAGAATATGGATGTACCGATGTACCTGGCGGAAAGGCTGGTTAGCCGTGCCTACGGCGTACTCAAGTCGTGCAACGACCGGCGGCGCCTGGATATCGAGGCAAGTTCCGAAACGGTCGCCGTGGTGACTGACCCTGCCAATGGCCTGACTTGGGCGGTACCAGTGGGGCTGATCGTCAAACACATCATCAACTCGCCGAACAACCGCAGGCTTCGCTTGGTGGAACCCTGAGTTTTCGGCGGTTGTATTGAGGTCCTGGGCATCATGACTGGGACCTGCCGCAAAATAACTCCGTGCCCAAAGTCCTCGTCCCCCTTAAAATAACGGCATTCTCCGATTTGCATCGCCTGAGGCCGTTTTTCCATGTCCGTCACCGCCACTCCCGCCAGTCTCGCGCCGGATCATCACACCCAGTTCATCGACCTGGTGCAAACCAGCCTCGAGCAAAATGCGTTCATCAAACTGGTGCTGGCCAGGTACGTGGGTGATGAAACGGACCTGCAGCGGATCATCATCAAACCGGTGACGGTCAAGGCGCTGCCTAGCCTGTCCTTTGTCTACCGCTACAAGACCCGCGACATCACCAAGAACCTGCCGCTGGCCGAAGGTGTGGCAAGCATTGCCGGACTGCTGCCAGCGTCTTTCAAAAATGCGCATTTGTTGGCGTTGACCGACGAAGTCCAGCTCGAATACAGCAAAAAGGGCAAGTCATCGCTGTTCAAGAGCAAACCTCAACAATTGCGCGAAGTGCCATCGGCCGAGCACAACCGTGAGAAAAACCGTTTTCTTGACCTGAGCCGGCCGTTTCTCGCCGACCTGGGTGTGACCAACAAGCAGCATGAACTGATCCCGGCGATGTCGCGCAAGTGGAAGCAGATCAACAAGTTCATCGAAGTGTTCAGCCATGCGCTGACCTCGTCGCCCCTGGCGCTGGACAAACCGGTGCGCGTGGCGGACTTCGGATCGGGCAAGGGTTACCTGACCTTCGCCATCCACGACTATCTGCGCAACACCTTGAAGGCCGAAGGTGAAGTGACCGGCGTCGAGTTGCGTGAAGACATGGTCACCCTGTGCAACGCCGCGGCCGCCAAGCTTGAACACCCCGGCCTGGTGTTCAAGTGCGGTGACGTGCGCAGCGTGGCACCGAGCGAGCTGGATGTAATGATCGCCCTGCATGCCTGCGACATCGCCACCGACTATGCGATCCACACCGGCATCCGCTCCGGCGCGGCGATCATCATGTGCTCGCCGTGCTGCCACAAACAGATCCGCCTGCAAATCCAGAGCCCGGCGCTGCTCAAGCCGATGCTGCAATACGGCCTGCACCTGGGCCAGCAGGCGGAAATGGTCACCGACAGTTTGCGCGCGTTATTCCTTGAGGCCTGCGGCTACGAGACCAAGGTGTTCGAGTTCATCTCACTGGACCACACCAACAAGAACAAGATGATCCTGGCAGTCAAACGCGCCGAGCCGGGGGACCCGGCCCGGTTGCTGGCGAAGATTCAGGAACTGAAGGACTTCTATCACATCAGCGAGCATTGCCYGGAAACCTTGCTGCGCGCTGACGGTTACCTTTGATCCTGTGGGAGCGAGCTTGCTCGCGATGGCGGATTTACAGTCGACAGATGTGTTGAATGTGATGTCCCCATCGCGAGCAAGTCGGATCGCCGCACCGTCGCTCCCACAGGATTGGGTTTGATCGCGGTCTTGCGTCCCAGCATCACAGTCACAATGACGCCGGCAGCAAACAGCCAGGTAATCGGCTCCACATGTTCACCGAAGAACAGCGCCGAGAAGGCGATGGTGAAGAAGATCTGCAGCAACTGGATCTGACTGACCCGGGCAATGCCGCCCATGGCCAGCCCGGCGTACCACGCGAAGAAGCCGATGAACTGCGAAAACAGCGAGACATAACCGAAGGCCCACCAGGTCTTGGCGGAAATTTCGCCCTGATGTTGCAGCGCCAGATACACCACCGGCCCGATCAGCAACGGCGTCGACAGCACCAGTGCCCAGCAGATCACCTGCCAGCCGCCCATCTCCCTGGCCAGTCGGCCTCCCTCGGCGTAGCCCAATCCGCCCACTGCAATGGCCCCCAGCATCAGCAAATCACCGGCCTGAATGCTGCCGGCACCGCTGATCAGTGCATAACCGAGCACCAACGCGCTGCCCAATGCGGCGCAGGCCCAGAAGGCTTTTGAAGGCCGTTCATGGGACAACCACGCGGCATACAGGGCCACGCACAGCGGCTGCAAACCGTTGACCAGCGCACCGTGGGACGCCGGCAAGGTTTGCATGGCCCAGGCCGACAATACCGGGAAACCGAGGATCACCCCGGCCATCACCAGCGTCAGGCCTTTGACCTGTTTCCAGGTCGGCCATTTTTCCCGGTGCCACAGCAACAACAACGCCGCCGGAACCGCTGCAAACAGTGCCCGGCCCAGGCCATTGAGCAGCGGGTGCAGTTCCTGCACGACGATCCGCGTGAAGGGCAGGGTGAGGCTGAAGATCACAACGCCGAGCAGGCCCAGGGCCATGCCGGTGTTTTCGCGCGAGGACATGATGGCAACCAGAATCGTGGAGGGTGGGAGAGGGTGTTATCTAGCCATAAACCCGGGGCTGTGGCGCTTACAGCTGGCTACAGAAGTATCCGTACAGTTTGAGGCCGCCATCGCGAGCAAGCTCGCTCCCACAGGTCCTGTGTCGTTCTCGTGGCCAACGCAAAACCTGTGGGAGCGTGGCTTGCCCGCGAAGAACGATAACGCGGTCCATCAGGTAGTAGCCGGTTGTTACCCACCCCACCGGATAAGGACTACCTTGAATACTCCTGCACGCCCACTTCCAGAGGAGTCCTCCCATGGCTGCGAAAAAAATTCTGATGCTGGTTGGTGATTACGTCGAAGACTATGAGGTGATGGTGCCGTTCCAGGCGCTGCTGATGGTCGGCCACACAGTACACGCCGTTTGCCCGGACAAAACTGCCGGCCAGACCGTGCGCACGGCGATTCATGACTTTGAAGGCGATCAGACCTACAGCGAAAAACCCGGTCACCTGTTTGCCCTCAACTTCGATTTCGCCAAGGTCAACGCCGCCGATTATGACGCCGTGCTGATTCCGGGCGGCCGTGCGCCGGAGTATCTGCGCCTGAACGAAAAAGTCCTGGAACTGGTGCGCGCATTCGACAAGGCCGGCAAACCGATCGCCGCCGTGTGCCATGGCGCGCAGTTGCTGGCGGCAGCGGGTGTTCTCGAAGGTCGCGAATGCAGCGCTTATCCGGCCTGCGCTCCGGAAGTGCGACTGGCGGGCGGTACGTATATCGATATTCCGGTGACGGACGGCCATGTTCAGGGCAATCTGGCCACGGCTCCGGCCTGGCCTGCGCACCCGAACTGGCTGGCCGGTTTCCTGGGGTTGCTGGGTACCAAAATCACGCTGTAACGAGGGGGCATGTCCATGTGCGAGCTGTACGTCAAAGCCGACCCGATTCTTTACGAATCGCGCTCCCGCTCGCTGCGCATCTGCGGGGTGGTCACCACCCTGCGGCTGGAGAATCAGTTCTGGGACATCCTCAGCGAAATCGCCGAGGTCGATGGCATGACCACCAATCAGTTGATCGCCAAGTTGTATGAAGAGACCTGTGGGAGCGAGCTTGCTCGCGATGGGGCCGGTACAGACGACAGAAACACCAGGCTGGTCTTTACTGTGAAGCGCGCAACCTCTCAATCGCCCAGGAGAAAGAGCATGTCCGGATGGTATGAAGTGAGCAAAAGCAGCAATGGCCAGTTCAGGTTTGTCCTCAAGGCGGCCAACGCCGAGACCATCCTGACCAGCGAGCTGTACACCACCCACGCCGCCGCCGACAAAGGCATCGCCGCGGTCCAGGCCAACAGCCCGCTGGATGAGCGTTACGAGAAGAAAACCACCAAGGATGGCCACCCGTATTTCAACCTCAAGGCAGGCAACCACGAGATCATCGGCAGCAGCGAGGCCTATTCCTCCGCTGCAGCCATGGAGAAAGGCATCGCCAGCGTGAAGGCTAATGGCCCGAGCAAAGTGGTCAAGGACAAGACCTTGCCAGTGCTTTGAACGCTACCTTCACATCCAGTACCAATCCTGTGGGAGCGAGCTTGCTCGCGATGGCGGTCTGACAATCAACATCTGTGTTGAATG
>NZ_JBGCUL010001334.1:0-1044 GCF_054177685.1 Pseudomonas sp. P5_A2_2 | reverse complement strand
GTGCCGCGCGAGGCTTATCGCGTCGGGGTGCCGTTTGCCGGGCAGTGGAGTGAAGTGCTCAACAGCGATTCGTCGATCTATGCCGGTTCCAACTACGGCAACAGTGGCGGGGCGGTGGCCGAGGAAACGCCGAGCCATGGGCAGGCGTTGTCACTGGTGCTGAATTTGCCGCCGTTGGCGGTGTTGATGTTAAGGCCGCAGGGCTGATCCGAAGTCGGCGGTGCTGCTATTCGCGAGCAGGCTCGCTCCCACACTGGATTGATGTCGTACTCAAAACCCGTGTGGGAGCGGGCCTGCCCGCGAAGGGGCCGGTGCAGTCGACGCCGACATTTGGCGCCTGGCAATGAATGGCGGTGATTCAGAGATGCACTTCCACCGCCAACGGCAAATGGTCGGACAGGTGCGTCCACGGCTTGTGCCCGAGTATTTGCGGCTCATGGCTGCTGGCGTTGCGCAGGTAGACGCGGTCCAGGCGCAACAAGGGAAACCGCGCGGGGTAGGTTTTGGCCGGGCGGCCATGGTGGCGTTCGAAGGCTTCGTGCAGATAATCGCGACGGGCCAGGGCGGCATTGCCCTGCAGCTGCCAGTCGTTGAAGTCGCCGGCAATGATCACCGGCGCATCATCCGGCAGGGACTCGAGGAGTTGGCAGAGCAACTGCAACTGCAGCTGGCGATGACTTTCCAGCAGGCTGAGGTGCACGCAAATGGCATGTACTTCGTTATGTCCCGGCACGTCCAGTACGCAGTGCAGCAAGCCGCGACGTTCCGGGCCGGTAATGGAAACATCCAGGTTTCGGTACTCGCGGATCGGGTATTTCGACAGCAAGGCATTGCCATGATGACCGTCGGGATAGACGGCATTGCGTCCATAGGCGAAGTCGCCCCACATGCTGTCGGCGAGAAATTCGTACTGCGAGGTTTGTGGCCAATCGTTGTAGCGGGAGGAATACCGGTCGTGTTCGCCGACGACTTCTTGCAGAAACACCAGGTCTGCCGACGTACTGCGCACCGCTTCACGCAACTCCGGGAGGATGAAGCGCCGGT
>NZ_JBGCUL010001333.1:0-1048 GCF_054177685.1 Pseudomonas sp. P5_A2_2 | reverse complement strand
CTCCCAATGCGACCTGGTCGAACCCAAAGCCCGTTGAGCTTTGGTTCCAGTAGAAGTAGTCGGAAATATTGATGTCGTTTCGGTTGTAGTAACGACGGCCCGCCCAGAAAGAACCGCCATTCAATGCCGGCATCTTGCTCCACTCTGCGTAGAGCTGACTCATCCGCGTATAGCCGTGCTCTCCGTCAAATTTGGGGGCATGGCCATACTCGTTGTTAAACTGTGCCATGCCTTCAACGCTAAGCGTTGAGCCGTCGTCCAGTGAAAGCAGATCCTGGCGCAAATCCAGCTCCAGATACTGCTCACATTCGTTGCCAAGGCGATATTTAGACTGCGCGCCGGGTAGCTGAAAACACGACTGTGTCCCTCCTTGAGTCGAATCTCCTACTCCGGTTCTGTAGTAGCCGCTGAAGTCTGTTGAATACGCATCAACGGGCAGAAAACCGGCAGCAAAAGACGCACCCAGAACTGCACTGAGAGTTTTAACGTTCATTCATGACACCTTTTGTTTTTTATATTTATTGGACAAGGTCAATAATGCGAGCTAGCACGCTAGCTCCACACACAAGTTCCCGAACGGGAAATAAGTTAAATCGAATAGAGAACGCACCGTATCGCCTGAGCCAAAGCATGAGAAAAATCCATGCAGTGCCAGGCGGAGTGACGAGGGTAAGCAAGCGATTACTTAACCAATAAGTTAGTTAGCCCTCCTTAAGTTTTAGCCTTTGGAGTGTATTTTCAGGCCATGCACTTGGAAGCCCAAACTACCTTAACCACGATGACGTCCTCGGAAGAAATCTATAAGGCCTTGCGTCGAGGAATCATCTGCCGGTTCCGCGTCATAGCGAGTCAGAAGGTTGTAGACGCTGTTGCCTAGCTCCTTGCCCAGTTCCACGCCCCATTGATCAAACGAATTGACTCCCCAAATGACACCCTGGACAAAGACCTTGTGTTCATAAAGGGCGATCAGCGCCCCAAGGCTATGTGGATTGATGATCTCAAGAGCAACGGTATTGCTTGGGCGGTTTCCGGGGATCACCTTATGCGG
>NZ_JBGCUL010001332.1:0-1048 GCF_054177685.1 Pseudomonas sp. P5_A2_2 | reverse complement strand
TCGCTGCGGTGCGTGCAGCGGCGGAGCCTTCACTGACTCAATACTTATCAGGAGGCTCTATGCCAGCCGTCGTTCTGGTCGGACACGACCATGATTGCCCTTTGTGTGGCCCCACCACCGTCGACAGTGGTACGCGCAACGTGACCGTAAACGGCCGCGCCGTCGCCCGTGTCGGCGACACCCTTGGATGCGGCGCCGTCATCACCAGCGGCTCGCCCTCGATGACCGTCAACGGACAGCCAGTAGCCCGTGTCGGCGATACCACCGATCACGATGGAAAATTGGAAAACGGTGATAGCAGCTGGTTGATCGACTGACATTCACACTCTCGACAAGGAAGCCCCATGCCCCGCCAAAGCGACCTGCGTTTCACCTTCGAGCCCTTGRAAGGCGATSCCTTCGASGTGGTCTCGTTCACCCTCGAAGAAGGYCTGTCCCGGCCGTTCAAACTCGAACTGGAACTGGCCAGCCACAAYGCCGCYATCGACTTCAATCGGGTGCTCGATCTGGCGGGGCTGTTCACCCTATGGCGTGGCGAGACGCCGGTGCGCTACGTCCACGGTTTGGTCAGCCTGTTCAGCCAGGGTGACACCGGCTTTCGCCGCACCCGCTACACCGCCGTGGTCGAACCGACCCTGGCGCGTTTCAACCTGCGTTCCAACTGGCGGATTTTCCAGGGCCAGACCGTGCCCGACATCATCACCAGCGTGCTCACCGAGCAAAAACTCACCGACATCCGCACTGAAATCTGCTTCGAACACCAACCCCGTGAATACTGCGTGCAGGCCGGTGAAACCGACCTCGATTTCATCGCCCGCCTCGCCGCCGAAGAAGGCCTGCTCTACACCTTCGAACACCGCGCCGACGGCCACACCCTCGTCCTCACCGACCGCGTCGGTGGCCTCGGCACCATTGGCACCCACACCGATTGCCCGGTGCTCTACCAGCCCATGGGGGGTGGCGATTCCATGGAACCGGCGTTGACCCGCTTCCACTACACCGAACAAGTGCGCACCGCACGCCAGGTACAGCGCGACTACACCTTCAC
>NZ_JBGCUL010001331.1:0-1049 GCF_054177685.1 Pseudomonas sp. P5_A2_2 | reverse complement strand
TCCCTTGTCGGATCGGGTGCAAGGTTGGGGGGTACAGATCGGTATCAGTTTGGTGATCGGGGTGATGTTGCTTGCTCTGGTCAATGATCTGGGTCGATTGTAACGCTTCGCTGAATTGCGAATCTGCCGCATTTTGCGGCAGTTTGTTTATTGCCAGTTGGAATAAGAAAGGACTTCATGAAACGTCTGCTGCTAACTGCGGTTCTCACCGTATTGATGATCGCCGAAGTTCACGCCGAGTCCTTCACTATCTCTGATATTCGCGTCAATGGCCTCCAGCGGGTCTCCGCGGGGAGCGTCTTTGGTGCTTTGCCGTTGAACGTCGGTGAACAGGCGGATGATCGTCGCCTGGTGGAATCCACTCGTGCGTTGTTCAAAACCGGTTTCTTTCAAGATATCCAGCTGGGCCGCGATGGCAACGTCCTGGTCATCACGGTAGTCGAGCGCCCGTCTGTTGCCAGTATCGAGATCGAAGGTAACAAGGCGATCTCTACTGAAGACCTGATGAAAGGCCTCAAGCAATCCGGTCTGGCCGAAGGCGAGATCTTCCAGCGTGCCACCCTTGAAGGTGTGCGTAACGAATTGCAGCGCCAGTACGTCGCCCAGGGTCGCTACTCGGCTACCGTCGACACCGAAGTGGTGCCGCAACCGCGTAACCGCGTCGGCCTGAAGGTCAACATCAACGAAGGTACGGTTGCCGCTATCCAGCACATCAACGTGGTGGGCAACACGGTTTTCCCCGATGAAGACCTGATCGACCTGTTCGAACTCAAAACCACCAACTGGTTGTCGTTCTTCAAGAACGACGACAAGTACGCCCGTGAAAAACTGTCCGGTGACCTGGAGCGTCTGCGTTCCTACTACCTGGACCGTGGCTATATCAACATGGATATCGCTTCGACCCAGGTCTCCATTACACCGGACAAGAAGCACGTCTACATCACGGTCAACGTCAACGAAGGCGACAAGTACACCGTTCGTGACGTCAAGCTCAGCGGTGACCTGAAAGTCCCTGAAGACCAGGTCAAGTCCCTGCTGCTGGTGCAAAA
>NZ_JBGCUL010001330.1:0-1050 GCF_054177685.1 Pseudomonas sp. P5_A2_2 | reverse complement strand
TCCATGAGGAAGCCGGACAGGATCGCCAGCACGCCACCGATGATCAGCACCGGTTTGCGCCCGTAGCGGTCGCTGGCCCAGGCCGACAGCGGGGTGGCGGCAGCCATGAACAGCACGGCGAAGCACAGCAGCCCGAGGAAGGTTTCACGGCTGTAGCCGAGCGTTGCCACGCCGTAACTCAGGGAAAACACGGTGGAGATGTAAAACAGCGCGTAGCACACCACCATCGCGCCGGCGCCCAGCAAGACGGGCGCCCAGTATTGGCCGAACAGCTCGAACAGCGGGATCTTCACTCGTTCCTGGCGCGCCATGGCGTTGGCGAATACCGGGGTCTCATGCAGCTTGAGGCGCACGTACAGGCCGACCATCACCAGCGCCGCGCTGAGCAGGAACGGAATACGCCAGCCCCACGAGCGGAACTGGTCATCGTCCAGCACCACGGCCAGGGTCAGGAACAAGCCGTTGGCCGCCAGAAAGCCGATGGATGGACCCAGCTGCGGGAACATGCCGAACCATGCGCGTTTGCCTTTCGGCGCGTTCTCCGTGGCCAGCAATGCCGCGCCACCCCATTCACCGCCCAATCCAAGGCCTTGTCCGAAGCGCAGGACGCAAAGCAGGATCGGTGCCCAGGCGCCAATGCTGTCGTAACCTGGCAGCACGCCGATCAGCGTGGTGCATACGCCCATCAGCAGCAGCGATGCGACCAGGGTCGATTTGCGACCGATACGGTCACCGAAGTGACCGAAAAGGGCTGAACCCAAGGGGCGTGCAAGGAAGGCGATACCGAACGTGAGAAACGCCGAAAGCATCTGGGCGGTGCCGGATGTCTGTGGAAAGAACACCGGGCCGATCACCAGCGCAGCGGCGGTGGCGTAAACGTAGAAGTCATAGAACTCGATGGCTGTGCCGATAAAACTCGCGGTGGCCACGCGGGTGGCTGAGTTCGTCGGTTGCGCAGGCGTGGAGTCGCTGTAAGTCGTGCTGGTCGTCATGCGGTTATCCCTGACAGTCATGTGCTCCGGTGGAGCGAATTATTATGGTCGAGAACCC
>NZ_JBGCUL010001329.1:0-1050 GCF_054177685.1 Pseudomonas sp. P5_A2_2 | reverse complement strand
GGTTCAGTCGGTCAACCAGAACTTCCTTGGCGAAATGCACTACAAGAGCGGTGACCTGATCGGCCGACACATCGACGACTTCGTCCCGGATCACGTGAAGTTCGACGAATTCCAGCAGCGTTTCAAGAACGCGCTGACCCGTGGCGAGCACTTCGCCGGCGCAGTGCGCCTGTTGCGCGGCACGGGCCAGGAAGCCTGGTTGCGTTCGATCCTGCAACCGGTGCGCTCGGCCGATGGGCGGATCAAGCATTTTTCGATCTTCTCCAGCGACCTGACCCGCACCATCGAGGCCTCCCGCGAGCACGAGAACCTGATCGGTGCGCTGGTGCGTTCCACGGCGGTGATCGAGTTCGATCTCAATGGCAACGTGCTGACTGCCAATGACCGCTTCCTCAGCGGTATGGGGTACAGCCTGGCGCAGATCAAGGGCAAACATCACCGCACCTTCTGCCTGCCGGAGGAATACAACAGTGCCGAGTACCAGGACTTCTGGCGTCGCCTGAACGCGGGCGAATACGTGGCCGAGCGCTTCAAGCGTGTCGACAGCCACGGTCGTACGGTCTGGCTGGAGGCGTCCTACAACCCGGTGKCCGATGCCAACAACAAGCTCTATAAGGTGGTGAAGTTCGCCACGGTGATTACCGATCAGGTCAATCAGGAACAAGCCGTCGCCGAGGCTGCCAACATTGCCTACAGCACTTCGCAGCAAACTGACCAAAGCGCCCAGCGCGGTAACRCCGTGGTGACCCAGGCCGTGGACGTGATGCGTGACCTGGCCAAACACATGCAAACCGCTGGCGATGGCATCGAAGCCCTGAACGAGCAGTCGCTGGTGATCGGTACCATTGTCAAAACCATCAGCGGCATTGCCGAACAGACCAAYCTGCTGGCGCTCAACGCGGCCATCGAAGCRGCGCGWGCSGGCGAGCAGGGGCGGGGGTTCGCCGTGGTGGCGGATGAGGTTCGGCAACTGGCTTCGCGCACCAGCCAGGCCACCGACGAAATCGTCCTCGTGGTGCGGCARAACCAGGACATGGCGCGTAACGCTGT
>NZ_JBGCUL010001328.1:0-1050 GCF_054177685.1 Pseudomonas sp. P5_A2_2 | reverse complement strand
CTCGATGTCCCGGTCGCTGGTCAGCTTCGGCCATTTATCGAGGTACAGCGGCAGCTCGGTCGGGCCGGTCTTGAACGAGCAGATGCGCCGGTTGGTGATGGTCGCCTCGCCGATTTCGAACGGTACCCACCAGGACAGGGCGGTTTTCTCCGACACCACCGCCAGCAGGTGCGTGCATTCGCTGATGTTGCGGGTGATCACCCCGGTGATGTCATCAGTGGTCTGGGATTCGGCATCCAGTACGTCGAGGTAGGTCTTGATGTTGGCCTGGATCAGGCGCGTGTTGATTTTGACCGCGAGGGCGCGATCCATGTGGCGGTAGCTGATAAACACTGGCATCAGAAATGTCCCTTGATCGCGAGTTCGCGGTAATAGGCGCCGAGGGCGGTGAAGCGGCAGCCGGTGGCGTGAATGGCGGCGTAGTACATGTGCTCGGCGTCTACCGGTTCGACCAGGCTGTGGCGGTTGCACTTTTGCAGCTGGGCGAAGACTTCGCCGTGCTCCGGGTTGAATTCAGGTTCGGTGGGCTCAAAGCTGGGGGCGAGGGGGTACACCGACTCGGCTTCGGCAAACCATTCGGGGAGTTTGCGCAGGATTTCCTTGGGGATCAGCGGCGATACTTCGCGCAGGGAAATGAACTGCGAGACGTTGGTCTTGAACACCGGACGCTGTTCCCAGGCATCGAGCGCGTTGTCGACAAACGAATAAAGGCTGCCGGGGGTGATCTTGCCCAGGATGTTCGCGGCGCCGCCGTGCAGGGCCTGGAGCAACAATCCGGTGAACACGCCGTGTTGCGCGCCCTCCATCGCCGGTTCTTCCTTTTTACAGGCAGTCAGAATGGTCATGCCTTCGCCGACCACACTGCCTTCACTGCGCAAGGCGCGCAGTTCGCCGGCCGAGCCGCTCTGGCAACAATCGAGAATGATCACTTTGTTTTTGATCTTCGTGGCCTTGCTCGCCCAGTTGAGAATGTCGCTCAGGCGAATCCCGTCCTTGGCGCTCTTGTAATCCTGCGGGATCAACATGCCTTCGTCGGTGTCGGTATCGAAG
>NZ_JBGCUL010001327.1:0-1051 GCF_054177685.1 Pseudomonas sp. P5_A2_2 | reverse complement strand
TCACCCGCCAGAAAGCGCTTGCGCTTGTTCATGACCACGCGCCGGTACAGCCACTCCAGTGGCTGCAACAGCTTCAGGGCCGGATGACCTGCGTACCACGCGGCCAGCAATCGATCGGACATGGCCATCAGGACGCGGGAGGCGCCGCTTCGATGGTGGTCATGCGCAAATGGCTGAATCCGAGTTTGCCCGCGGCGTCCATCGCAGTGATGACCGACTGATGCCGGGATTTGCCGTCGGCGCTGATCGATAATGGCAGGTTGGTATCACCCTTGGATTCTTTCTGCAGCGCTTCCATCAACGTGGCCAGGTCGCTTTTTGGCAATATATGGTTGTTCACCGAGAACACACCGTCGGCACTGATGGCGATATCGAGCTGTCGGGTCTGGTCGTCGGCAGATGCGCCACTGACCGCTTCCGGCAGCTCAACGCGCAGCTGGGTCTCACGGGTAAAGGTGGTGGTCACGACGAAAAACAGCAGCAGGATGAACACCACGTCGATCAGCGACGCGAGGTTGATGTCCACCGTTTCCCGTGGTTTGCGGCGGAATTTCACGCTTTGCTCCCGGACAGGTCCACGTCACGGTCACCCTGCACCACCTCGACCAGTTTGATCGCTTCCTGCTCCATCCCCACCACCAGCTCATCGATCCGGCGTTGCAGGAAACGGTGGAAGAACACCGCAGGGATACCCACCATCAGGCCGGCAGCCGTGGTGATCAGGGCCTTGGAAATACCACCGGCCAGTACCGAGGCGTTGGTGGTCATGCCTGAACCGGTGAACGCACTGAAAATATCGATCATGCCCAGCACCGTACCCAACAGACCCAGCAACGGCGCCATGGCGGCGATGGTGCCCAGGGCGCTGACGTAACGCTCCAGCTCATGGATGACCCGTTGGGCGGCCTCTTCGATGCACTCCTTCATGATCTCGCGACCATGCTTGGAGTTGGCCAGGCCGGCCGCCAGGATCTCGCCCAACGGGGAGTTGGCGCGCAGTTCCTTGAGTTTTTCTTTATTGAGCTGTTTGTCCTTGATCCAGACCCAGACC
>NZ_JBGCUL010001326.1:0-1054 GCF_054177685.1 Pseudomonas sp. P5_A2_2 | reverse complement strand
TGCGGCCGAGACCGCCGGATAACTGGTTGCCGATGAAAAGGTCATCGACAATCATCTCGATCTCTTCGCCATTGAGCAGGGTCGGGCTGCCCCACCAGCGTTCGAAGTCGAGGAAGCGCGCAGCCTCGCTGTCGACCTGGCTGAACAACTGGTAGTACTTGCCCCAATAGGTGTTGGCCGGGTCCAGGTTTTCGAAATTGCTGACCAGCCAGGTACCGTCGAAACGGCCATTGCCCAGGTCGCTGCCCAGGCGAGCCATCCAGCCGCCACCCAGCAGGCCACCGATGTAGCGCATCGGATTGCGTCCATTGACACYGGCCCAGTACGACAAGGGGGCACCATTGATAATGATCAATCCCGGCAGTTCCGGCCGTGTTGCCGCCAGTCCCATCAAGGCCCAGCCGGCCTGGCAGTTACCGATGATGATCGGCTTGCTGTTGGCCGGGTGAAGGGCGCTGACGACATCGATGAACCGGGCCTGGGCTTCGACGATATCGGTCAGGGTTTGCCCAGGCAGCGGTGAGTGACTGAAGGAGATGAAATAGGTGGGGTGGCCGGCTCTGAGGCTTTCACCTAATACCGAATCCTGTTTGAAACCGCCGATTCCCGAGCCGTGGCCGCCGCGTGGGTCAATGATGATCACCGGCTGGGCGTTGCTGTCGATTCTTTGCTCTGGTCCGGGGAGGATTCGCAACAGTGAATAGTTGACCGGGCGTGGGAGGTCGGAGCCTGCGACCAGGGTTTCATGATCGAACTTGAGCAGCAGAGGATACCCGGCGCGTTCATGGGCCAGGGTATTATCGCCACGCTGGCGCAGGGTGTCCCAGAACAGCAGGCTGCGTTGGCCGAGGTCGGTGAAGTATTCCTGCCAGTCAGTGGGCGTGGGTTGTCTGAGCTGACCCCGCTTCAGAGGCGCGAGGGTTTTTTCCTGGCGCTGGCGCAAAGCACCAAGGACGTTCAGGGTATTGAGCTGCTGCAGATGACTCAGGTGTTCGAACAGGCCGCGTTGAGAGGAGGGTTTTTCATATTGCGATGCAATAATATCTTCCTGGCC
>NZ_JBGCUL010001325.1:0-1060 GCF_054177685.1 Pseudomonas sp. P5_A2_2 | reverse complement strand
TCGTCAACCAGACCCTGGCCCGGCGTTGTGGCTTCAAACACAGGGACGAGCTGCTGGGGCGCACCGCCGAAATGGTCTTCCCGGAACGCTTCGGTCCGCTGTACACCGAGCAGGATCGGCGAGTGCTGTCCAGCGGTCGTGAACTGGCCGATCAGCTGGAGCTGCATTTGTATTATGGCAATCAGCCGATCTGGTGCCTGACCCACAAACTCGCCTTGAAGGATGAACAGGGTCGAATCGTGGGCCTGGCCGGTATCTCCCGCGACCTGCAATCGCCGCAGTCGAACCATCCGGCGTTCCAGAAACTCGCCGCCGTGGATGCCCATATCCGCCGCCACTTCGCCCGCTCCATCAGCCTCGCCGAACTGACCGCCATCGCTGGCTATTCCGTGGCGCAATTGGAGCGGCACTGCAAACGGGTGTTCCAGCTCACCCCACGGCAAATGATTCACAAGGCGCGCCTGGAAGAAGGTTCGCGGTTGTTACTGCACACCGAGTTGCCGATTACCGAGATTGCCTTGCGCTGTGGTTACACCGACCACAGTGCCTTCAGCCGGCAGTTTCGGGCGCTGACCAGTTTGTCGCCGAGTCAGTATCGCGATAATCAGCGTTAGGTTTGGGGGCATATCCGTTGCTGCGGTAACGGCCACTTACGGTTCCGCTTTTACAGCGGGTCACTTGGAAGAGCCCCAAGTAACCAAGGGCTTTTGCCCCTGACGTTCGGTACCTCGCTTAGGCTCGGCATGCCCTCGCTCCGGTCCTGCTTCGTGGGCCCGCCGCCATCGGCCATCCATGGCCGGGGGCGGCTAACCCGGCATCCATGCCGGGTTGCCCACTACGCAGAACCTCCTCTCGGCCTCTCGATGGGGCGTGTACCACAACAGCAAAAGCGAGGCGGCCTACCGGCCGGCCTGATCGCAATCATCGTCGTGTTTCTTCCGCAGGAATTGACGTATGTCCGTTAATAGCAGCTGTACGCGGTCGGTGTAGGAGCTGGCGAAGCCTGCGATCTTCTGATCTTCAGCGATCGTTCTGACATCGTTGGTTCAAGGCCGCACAC
>NZ_JBGCUL010000059.1:0-12572 GCF_054177685.1 Pseudomonas sp. P5_A2_2 | reverse complement strand
GCAATGGCGAACCGGCTATCAGCGCCGTGCGTTCGGCATCGGTCAACGGCCCGATCCGCGATTGCGGCGGCGCGACCAGCACCCGCTGGACCATTTCCGGCGTGCCTTTTTCCTGCAAGGTGCCGACCAGCGCCTCGCCGATCCCGAGCTCGGTCAACACCGACAACGTATCGAACGCCGGATTCGGCCGGAAACCTTCGGCCACCGCGCGCAGGGACTTCTGCTCCTTGGCGGTGAACGCACGCAGACCGTGCTGGATGCGCAAGCCCAACTGCGCCAGCACATCATCCGGCAGGTCACCCGGCGATTGGGTGACGAAATACACGCCCACGCCTTTCGAACGAATCAGCCTCACGACTTGCTCCAGACGATCACGCAACGCCTGGGGCGTACCATTGAACAACAAGTGGGCCTCGTCGAAGAACAGCGCCAGCAACGGTTTGTCGGCATCGCCACGCTCCGGCAGTTGCTCGAACAGCTCGGCCAGCAGCCACAGCAGGAACGTTGCATAGACCTTCGGCGCTTCATGCACCAGACGGCTGGCATCCAGCAAATGAATGCGCCCACGCCCGTCCGCAGTGGGCTGGAGGATGTCTTCGAGTTGCAGCGCCGGCTCACCAAACAAAGCTTCGGCGCCCTGTTGCTCCAGGGTCGCCAGACGCCGCAGCAATGCCTGACTGGAGCCGGTGGTCATCAATGCCGCATCGTCGCCCAGCAACTGAGGGTTGTCGCGCAGGTGATTGAGTAACGCCTTCAGGTCCTTGAGGTCGAGCAACAACAGCCCCTCGCGGTCCGCTACCTTGAACGCGGCGTACAGCGCCGACTGCTGACTGTCGGTCAGTTCCAGCAGGCTGCCCAGCAACAACGGCCCCATTTCACTCAAGGTTGTGCGCAAAGGATGACCGGACTGACCGTGTACGTCCCACAACGTCACCGGATAAGCCTGAGGCTTATGGTTGAGCCAGGGCATCCCGGCAATTCGCTCGGCGATCTTGCCCTGGGGGTTGCCGGCGGCACCGAGGCCACACAGGTCACCCTTGATGTCAGCGGCGAACACCGCCACGCCAGCATCGCTGAAGGCTTCGGCCAATCGTTGCAAAGTGACGGTCTTGCCGGTGCCGGTCGCGCCTGCGATCAAACCGTGGCGGTTCGCCAGACGCATGGCCTGGGCAATCGGCTGCCCGTTGAGATCGGCGCCGATAACGAGTTGCAATGAGTCAGGCATTTGGTCACCCATGATTAATCTTTGGTCCTACACGGCCGATAGAGATAACGACAAAGCAGTCAGACACGATCTGGTCGGAAATTTCCCTAAGGAGAGTCGGAAAATTCACTTGCTTTCAACCTTGCCCGTCGTGCGTCCCTTTATAAAAGCACGCACTGGACATTAAGACCTTAGCGGAACCCCAAGCCATGAACAAAAATCTGCGTTTCAGCCATAAAATCCTGCTTGCCGCCGCCCTCATTGTTATTGCCGCCTTCGCCTCATTCACGCTGTACAACGACTATCTGCAGCGCAACGCCATCCGCGAAAACCTCAATAACTATCTGCAGGAAATGGGCGCAGTGACCGCCAACAATATCCAGACCTGGTTGAACGGGCGCAGCCTGCTGATTGAAAACCTGTCACAAACTGTCGCGCTCAACCCCGATGCCGACAACGTTTCCAGGCTGCTWGTACAAAAAGCCGTGACCTCGACCTTCATGGGCGCCTACCTCGGCAGCAAGGATGGCTCTTTCATCATTCGCCCGGACAGCAAGATGCCCGATGGCTATGACCCGCGAGCACGCCCTTGGTACAAGAGCGCGCAAGGCAGCAGCGGTTCGGCATTAACCGAGCCTTATATGGATCTGGCCTCCGGCCAACTGGTGATTTCGATTGTCGACAGCGTTATCAAGGACGGCCAGAACATCGGCGTGGTCGGTGGCGACCTGAGTTTGCAGGTGATCGCCGACAGCCTTGGCACGCTGGATTTCAATGGCATCGGTTATGCCTTCCTGGTCAGCTCCGACGGCAAAATCCTGGTACATCCCGACAAAGCGCTGGCGATGAAGATGCTCAAGGATGTCTACCCGCAAGACACACCGGCCATCAGCAGCACAATGAGCGAAATCCAGGTCGACGGCAAAACCCGCATCGTGACCTTCACCCCGATCAAAGGCTTGTCATCGGTCAACTGGTACATCGGCGTTTCGGTCGACAAGGAAAAAGCCTACTCGATGCTCAGCGAATTCCGCACCTCGGCTGTCGTTGCGACCATCATTGCCGTGGCCAYCATCATCGCCCTGCTGGGCATGCTGATTCGCATCCTGATCCAGCCGTTGCACGTCATGACCCGTGCCATGGCCGACATCGCCGACGGCGAAGGCGACCTGACCAAACGCCTGACCATCCAGAACAACGACGAATTCGGCACCCTCGGCACCGCGTTCAACCGTTTCGTCGAGCGCATTCACGGCTCGATCCGCGAAGTGTCCTCAGCCACCGGGCAAGTCAATGAAGTGGCGTTGCGCGTGGTTGCGGCTTCCAACTCGTCGATGTTCAACTCCGACCAGCAAGCCTCGCGCACCAGCAGCGTCGCAGCCGCCATCAACCAGCTCGGCGCCGCCGCCCAGGAAATTGCCCGCAACGCAGCTCAGGCGTCGAGCCAGGCCAGCGATGCCCGCAGCCTGGCCGAAGATGGTCAACAAGTGGTGGACCGCAGTATCGTGGCGATGAATCAACTGTCGAGCATGCTCAGCACATCGAGCTCCAACATCGAATCGCTGAACAGCAAAACGGTGAACATCGGGCAGATTCTCGAAGTGATCACCAGCATTTCCCAGCAAACCAACTTGCTGGCGCTCAACGCCGCGATTGAAGCCGCCCGTGCCGGTGAAGCCGGTCGTGGTTTTGCTGTGGTGGCGGACGAAGTGCGCAACCTGGCACATCGCACCCAGGAATCGGCACAACAGGTGCAAACCATGATCGAGGAGCTGCAGGTCGGCGCCCGGGAATCGGTCAGCACCATGAGCGACAGTCAACGCCACAGCCAGGACAGCGTGGAAATCGCCAACCTCGCGGGCGAACGCCTGAACAGCGTGACGCTGCGTATTGGTGAAATCGACGGCATGAACCAGTCGGTGGCTACCGCGACCGAGGAACAGACCGCCGTGGTGGAGTCGATCAACGTCGACATCACCGAGATCAACACGCTGAATCAGGAAGGCGTGGAAAACCTGCAATCGACATTGCGCGCGTGCTCGGACCTTGAGCAGCAGGCGGCGCGGTTGAAGCAGCTGGTAGGCAGTTTCCGTATCTAGCGTCTGAATTGGCCCCATCGCGAGCAAGCTCGCTCCCACAGGGATCTTTGTCGCACTGGAGATTTACTGTGGGAGCAAGCCTGCTCCGGGCGGCGTTCCGACGATAGCGGCCTGCCAAACACTACAAAACCCCGCCGCCCCCCCCACCCGCACAAACCCCAACCGAACATCTATCCTTCATATAGGTCAACCAAGGGAGTACCGGGACTGGAGGATTGTTCATCGTGCATATCGCTGACATCACCATGTTCTACGCCCCTGCCAGCGGTGGCGTACGCACTTATCTGGATGCGAAGCACCGTCGTTTGGGCATCAAACCGGGCATTCGCCACAGTCTGTTGATTCCCGGATCTTCTTTTAGCGAACAGGATGGTATTTACACCGTTCCGGCCCCTGCCCTGCCCTTCGGCAAGGGCTATCGTTTCCCTCTGCGCCTCGCGCCCTGGCGCAATGTCTTGCAGGATTTGCAGCCCGACCTGATTGAAGTCGGCGATCCTTATCTCACGGCCTGGGCGGCGCTGGATGCGCGGCGCCAACTCGATGTGCCGGTCATCGGCTTTTATCACTCGGACCTGCCCCTGCTGGTCAGCAACCGCATGGGCCATTGGGTGACCAACAACGTCGAAGCCTATGTCAGCAAGCTCTACGGCAACTTTGACCGCGTACTGGCGCCCAGCCGGGTCATGGCCGACAAGCTCACCGGGCTTGGAGTCAAGAATGTGTTTGTGCAACCGCTCGGCGTCGACCTGCAAACCTTCAATCCCGATGCCAGAGACCCCGGGCTGCGAGCCGAGCTGGGCCTGGACGAAAACACCCGTCTGCTGATCTTCGCCGGGCGTGGTTCCAAGGAAAAAAACCTGCCGGTGCTGCTCGACTGCATGAAACGCCTGGGCCGACGCTATCACCTGCTGCTGGTTGGCTCGTCGATGCCCACGGCCGTGCCGTCCAACGTGACGGTGATCGACGAGTTCTGCCCGGCGCCGCAGGTGGCCCGCCTGATGGCCAGCGCCGATGCACTGTTACACGCAGGCGATCAGGAAACCTTCGGTCTGGTGTTACTCGAAGCCATGGCCAGCGGTATTCCGGTGGTGGCCGTGGCGGCCGGGGCTTTCGAGGAAATCGTCACCGAGGACTGCGGCCGGCTCTGCGCGCCGAACAATCCCGCCGCGATGGCCACCGCCGTTCGAGAATTGTTCGGGTCGGGCAACACAACGCTGGGCAAACAGGCGCGGTTGCATGTCGAACGGCATTACGCCTGGGACACCGTGGTCAACAGCTTGTTGCGCCACTACCACGCAGTGCTCGGCAGCCAATGGCCGCTGACAGCCAACGGTTGAGTCCATGAACAGTCCCGCTTTACTGCTGGTACTGCACGACGTGGCACCGCCAACCTGGGCCGATTACCAGCCGTTCGTCAAAGCCGTCGACACTTTGGATGGCGTGCCGATCACCTGGCTGGTGGTGCCGGACTTCCACAAACACAACAACCTGGACGCCCATCCGCAATTTTGCCGCCAGCTCAGTACCAGGCTCGCCCGGGGCGACGAACTGGCGCTGCATGGCTACTTCCACTGCGACGACGGGCCGATGGCCAGCAATCCCCGAGACTGGTTCATGCGTCGGGTCTACACCCACGAAGGCGAGTTTTACCGTTTGTCGCAGGACGCCGCCCTCGCCCGCCTGCGTTCGGGCATCGAAATGTTCCACCGCCATGACTGGCCGCTGGAGGGGTTCGTCGCCCCTGCCTGGTTGATGAGCCAAGGCACTCGCCAGGCATTGCGCCAATTGCCGTTGAGTTACACCAGCGACTCGCAGCACTTGTACCGGCTGCCGGATTTCACCGCGTTCGAGGCGCCGGGGCTGGTCTGGAGTGCGCGCGGTGCCTGGCGCCGGATCGTATCGAAGCTCGTCAGCGACCGCCGTGAACAACGCTGGCAGCAGGCCCCGGTGATTCGCCTGGGCCTGCACCCGGTGGACATGCGTCATGAGTTTTCGCGCCGATACTGGCTACAAACCCTCGAGCGCCTGCTCGACAACGGACGTGTTCCGATGACCAAGGCCCAGTGGCTGGCGCTGCAAACCGACCGTGTGGGTCGTGTCGCTGCCGATGAAGTTGATGAAACTCAGGCAGGCTTGGGTTTGTCCTCGGGCTCTTGTTGCAACTGCTCCCACAACTGCGCGGCATCAGGAAACTCCGTACCCGTTTCAGGCCCCATGTCATCCGGGTCGTAGCGGCTCAGGCAACCCTCGCCCAACGTGGCGGGAGCCTTGGATGTGGCTTTGTCCAGTGGATCGGCCATGGTCATGTCCTCGGTACAGAAACGGCGAAGGGCCTGAAGCGATTGAACGCCCAGACCCTTCGAATTTCAACTGTACCGCAGGTCTATCAGAAGACGACGGTTTTGTTGCCGTGCACCAGCACCCGGTCTTCCAGGTGATAACGCAGGCCACGGGCCAGCACMATCTTCTCGACATCGCGGCCGAAACGCACCATGTCTTCGATGCTGTCGCTGTGGCTGACGCGCACCACGTCCTGCTCGATGATCGGGCCGGCATCCAGCTCTTCGGTCACATAGTGGCAGGTCGCGCCGATCAGCTTCACGCCACGCAGGGAAGCCTGGTGATAGGGTTTGGCACCGACGAACGACGGCAGGAAGCTGTGGTGAATGTTGATGACCTTGTGCRCGTATTCGCTGCACAACTGCGGCGGCAGGATTTGCATGTAACGGGCAAGCACCACCACTTCGGCGTCGTGCTGTTTGACCAGGCGCGAAACCTCGGCGAAGGCCGGCTGCTTGTCCTGCGGATTGACCGGGACGTGGTAGTACGGAATGCCGTGCCACTCCACCATGYTGCGCAAGTCATCATGGTTGGAAATCACACAGGAAATTTCGCAGTCCAGTTCATCGCTGTGCCAGCGGTGCAGCAAGTCGGCCAGGCAGTGCGACTCGCGGCTGGCCATCAGGACCACGCGTTTCTTTTGTTCGGTATCGGTGATGYGCCAGTCCATCGAGAACTCTTCGGCGATCGGGGCAAAGGCTTCGCGAAACGCTTCGATACCAAATGGCAGGGAGTCGGCACGGATCTCGTGACGCATGAAGAACCAGCCACTGAGATTGTCCGAGTGATGGCTCGCTTCAGTGATCCAGCCATTGTGTGATGCCAGAAAGTTACTGACTTTGGCAACGATGCCAACACGGTCCGGGCAAGAAATCACCAGACGAAAAGTGCGCATGAGGGGGGAACTCCAGAACTTCGCAAAGGCCGCCATTCTAGCGATTGCGCAGCAAAACTGCAGTATTGTTGACGTTTCGCCCTGCCGGAAGGTCGGTGCGGCAGGACGGACAGCGCCAGTGCCGGTTCGCCCGGATGCTCTAGTGGTGCCGGCCAAATGTTAATTTATGTATATCCGGCAGACCTGGACCACACTAATAAATGCATTACCGACGCGCGCCAAAACCACAGCAAGTAAATTAAATAAAGTTGGCTTAAATGTTTACTTGATGAAACACCGTGACTATTATTGCCGCACTGTCACCTGCCATCCAGCGCACAACATAAGGTAGTCCACATGTCCTTGATCAACGARTATCGCGCCACCGAAGAAGCTATCAAAGAGCTGCAAGCCCGTTTGAAGAACCTGTCCCAAGACGACAAACTGCAAACCGAGCTGGAATTCGAAGGCAAACTGCGCACCCTGATGGGCGAGTACTCCAAGTCCCTGCGTGACATCATCGCGCTGTTGGATCCAGAATCCAAAACCAAGGCACCACGCGGCGGCGCAGTGAAAACTACCGGCACCAAGCGTGCTCGCAAAGTTAAACAATACAAAAACCCGCACAACGGTGAAGTCATCGAAACCAAAGGTGGCAACCACAAGACTCTGAAAGAGTGGAAAGCCAAGTGGGGCGGTGACGTGGTGGAAGGCTGGGCTACCCTGCTGGGCTAAGCTTCAGAGCTTGTCGCAGACGGATCCGTGACAAAAAATAACGCCAGCAAATGCTGGCGTTTTTTATGCCCGGTGTTTTAAGCCCTGGCATGTTCGATTTCAAAGATGCAAACGCTGACGCAATCCCTGGACATAATCCTGCCACTCACTGAGCACCCCCTGCTGAAACGCAGTAGCACTAACGCTCAATTGGGCCGCGGCTTCTACAAAACTTTCAAGGGTATTTGGCGCCCCCCACTCGGGTTCTGACAAACGTTTCTGACAGAATATTCGCCAGCGTTCTTGCTCCTCGGAATTCAACGTGTCGGAAAAGTTACGAGCGCGATATCGAAACAGCAATTCAGGCAAACGTTCGTCATCGAAAGGCCACTGCTCTTGTGCCAATTGCACCGGGTCAACGGTTCTGACTTGCTCACACAATCGCCGATCCCGATCACCGATAAATCCATCATATAACTGTTGCTCCGGATCCTGGCTCTGGGAAAAATCTTCGCGAGCATAGATCGCCAGGATTTTATCCAGCCAAACTTTCCGGGCGTCATTGAGCTGCAACACCCGCTGCTGATACAGCGCCATATCCAGCCCCAAACGCTGCTGATCTTCCTGGCGAAGTACCGACAACGGCGCCACCACCGGGCACTTGTTGATATGAATCAGCTTCAACGGCACCGGCAACTCGCCTTCGGCCAGTTCGTCGCGACGGGTATACAAGCGCTGGCGCAAGCTTTCGGCATCCAGGTCGAGCAGGCCCTGGGGATCGAGGTGCAGGTCACAGACAATCAGGGCGTTCTTGTTGCGCGGGTGCCAGGCCAGCGGCAACACCACCCCCACATAGCTGCGCGCGGCCGAAAATCGCCCGGAAACATGCACCAGCGGTTGCAACAGGCGTATCTGGTCCATGACTTTCTGCTTGCTGCGCAGTTGAAACAGCCAGTCGTACAGCTTTGGCTGTTTTTCCCGTATCAGGCGCGCCAGGGCGATCGTCGCACGAACGTCCGACAGCGCTTCGTGGGCATTGCCATGATCGATGCCATTAGCGGCGGTCAGGCGTTCAAGTTTGAGCGTGACCCGCCCCTCGTCATCGGTCGGCCAGACCATGCCATCGGGGCGCAAGGCATAAGCGGCGCGCACCACATCGATCAGGTCCCAGCGGCTGTTGCCGCCCTGCCACTCCCGCGCATAAGGGTCGAAAAAGTTTCGGTACAGGCTGTAGCGGGTCATCTCGTCGTCGAAACGCAAGGTGTTATACCCCGCGCCACAGGTACCGGGAGCGGCCAGTTGCGCATGCACCCGGGTCATGAAATCGGCTTCGCTCAAGCCTTGCGCCCGCAGTTGCCCGGGGGTGATTCCGGTGATCGCGCAGGCGGCCGGATGCGGCAGGATGTCGTCACTGGGCTGGCAGTAAAGATTGACCGGCGCGTCGATTTCATTGAGATCGAAGTCGGTGCGCAGGCCGGCCATTTGCAACGGACGGTCGCAACGGGGATTGATGCCAGTGGTTTCGTAGTCGTACCAGAAGATGGAGGTCACGGGCGATTCCTGAACTGAAGATCGGCAAAGTCTAGGCGTTCACCTCACACCCCGGCCAGTAGTCTTGTCATTCAAGCACCTTGCCCGGCTCACCATGCAATACATAGTTATGTCGTTTCCCCCCGTATAGGCTGCTAGCATCGGATGGACAAAGAATCCCGATCCAGGCCACATCATCAGGTTGCCCATGCTCGAGACCACAGCACTGCCAAGGAATGCGCCGCTGTCACCGCCACTGGATACGCGGTATCACGTCGAAACGCCGGAGGGCGTCGATCTGCCGCTGCGCCCGGCCGGTTTGATGGTCCGTGCGCTGGCATTTTCCATCGATCTTGGTTTGCGCGGCCTGGTCCTGGGCGTGCTGTTCATTGCACTGGCGATGCTCGGCAAACTGGGTGCCGGACTCGGCTCGATCCTGCTATTCGTAGTGAGTTGGTGGTACATGGTGCTGTTCGAGGTGCTTAACCACGGCCGCTCGCCAGGCAAGCAATGGATGGGACTGCGGGTGGTGCACGACGATGGCACCCCGGTCGGCTGGTCCGCTTCGCTGCTGCGCAACCTGCTGCGCGTTGTTGACCTGTTGCCCTTCGGTTACTTCCTCGGGGCCGTCAGTTGCCTGCAACATCCCCACTTCAAGCGCCTCGGCGATATCGCCGCCGGGACCCTGGTGATCTACCGCGAACAATTGCACACCCGCCCCGAACTCCCCGAAGCCCAACCCCGCCGCCCAGCCTTTGCCCTGACACTCACCGAGCAACAGGCGATTCTCGGGTTTGCCGAGCGCCAGGGCGAACTCTCCCAGGCGCGGGTCAATGAACTGGCCGCGATCCTTGCCCAACCATTGCAAGTCCAGCCTGCACAGGCGATGACCGAGCTCAATGGTATCGCCCGCGGCTTGCTGGGGCCGACATGAAGCAAAGCCTGTTTGAAAGCCGGCACAAGGCCGAATGGGACCGTTTCTCCCACCTGCTCGAGCAGTTGGAACGCGACGGCAAAGTCACCGACGCCGGCAGTTTCCCAAAGGATTACCGACGCCTCTGCCAACACTTGGCACTCGCACGAGAGCGCGGCTACAGCAGTTTTCTGATCGATGCCTTGCAGCAACAAGTGCTGCGCGGGCATCAACAGCTTTACCGACACCGCAGCCGTCTGGGGGCCAACATGCTGGCATTCATCCTGGCCGATTTCCCGCGGCTGGTGCGTGAACAGTGGCGCTTCGTCCTCGCCGCCAGCCTGCTGTTTTTTGGCAGCCTGGCCGGTTTTGCGCTGCTGGTGTACCTGTACCCGGACCTGGTCTACAACCTGATCCCCGCCGAGCAGGTCAGTGAAATGCAAAGCATGTACGACCCCGTTGCCGGTCACCTCGGGCGCACGGCGGAACGGGCCGCCAGTGAGGACTGGGCGATGTTCGGCTACTACATCATGCACAACATCGGCATCGCCTTTCAGACCTTCGCCAGTGGTTTGCTGTTCGGCCTGGGCAGCGTGTTTTTCCTGATGTTCAACGGTCTGATGATTGGTGCGGTGGCCGGGCACCTGACGTACGTCGGCTACGGGCAAACCTTTTGGTCATTCGTGATCGGCCATGGCGCTTTCGAACTCAGCGCCATCGCCCTGGCCGGTGCCGCTGGTCTGAAGCTGGGCTGGGCGTTGGTCGCCCCGGGGCGCTTGCCACGGACTGAGGCCTTGCGATTGGCAGCGCGCAAGAGTGTGCTGCTGGTCTGCGGGGTCATGCTGTTTCTGTTGATCGCAGCGTTTATCGAAGCCTATTGGTCGTCAATGACCGCCCCTTCACACCAGACCAAGTACCTGGTTGGCGCGGCGCTCTGGTTGCTGGTGGTGATTTATCTCGTGTTCGCCGGACGTCGCCGCCATGCGCCTGAGTGACGCCACGGTGGTGATTCGCCCGCGCTCGACCTGGGAAGCCATGGACCTCGGCGTGCTCCTGAGCCAGCGCCACCGACGCCTGTTGATGACCAGTTGGGCCATGGTCACCTTGCCCATTTTCGCGCTGCTCAGTTGGGGATTCCGGGATTCGCCCTCGCTCGCCGTGTTCATTTTCTGGTGGCTGAAGCCGGCGTTCGAACGCCTGCCCTTGTACATCCTGTCCCAGGCCATGTTCGGTGAAACGCCCACGCTCAAGCAGGCCTTGCACCAATGGCCGCGCCTGCTCAAGCCACAATTACTGGCCAGCCTGACCTGGCGACGCCTGAGTTTGTCCCGCAGTTTCGTAATGCCGGTGGTGCAACTCGAAGGCCTCGACGGACAACAACGCCAGCAGCGTCTACAGGTGCTGTTGCAGAGAGACGCCGGCGCGGCACGATGGCTGACGATCATCGGCGCGCACCTGGAAGGCGCGTTGTGGATCGGCTTGATGGTGCTGTTCTATCTACTCCTGCCACAGCAGGTCGCGCTCGACTGGAGCTGGCAGTCGCTGATCTCGGCGGCCACCCGGGACTGGCGTTGGCTGGAACACCTGACCAACGCCTTTTATGCACTGGTGCTGGTGGTCTGGGAGCCGATCTATGTCGCCTGCGGCTTCAGCCTTTACCTGAACCGGCGCATCGTACTGGAGGCCTGGGATATCGAACTGGTGTTCCGCCGAATGCGCCAGCGCCTCACCAGTGCAGGCGCTGTCCTGTTGATCGCCGTGACTCTGCTGATGCCGACCACACACAGCGCGTGGGCCGCCGAACCGGGCATTTCACCCGACAGCCCGCGCCTGCTGGACCAGCCCCTGACCAGCCAGGCCTCCAGGGACAGCATCAAGTCGATCCTCGAGCAGCCGCCCTTCAAGAACCGGGAAACGGTGACGCGCTACCGCTTTGGCGAAGAGCAACCGAATGCTGAAGCCGCGGACGATGGCAAGACACCGCAATGGTTGAAGGCCCTGCTGAAACTGTTCGAGGGGCAACGTTTCGGGGCATTGGCGACCCTGATTGAAATCGTGCTGTGGGGCATCGTCATGGGTGCCGTCGGCCTGTTGATCTGGCGCTATCGCGACTGGTTGCAGGCGTTCGTCAGTCTCCGACCGATCCCCGTCAACAAAGCCACGGGACCTTTACCGCAGCAGGCGTTCGGCCTGGACCTCAAGCCCGAATCCCTGCCCGCCGACATCGCCGCCCACGCCGAAAGTCTTTGGCAGACTCATCCACGCGAAGCACTTGGTTTGCTTTATCGCGCCCTGCTCAGCCGTCTGTTGCACGACTTCAACATCGCGCTCAAGTCCGCCGACACTGAAGGCCAAGTGCTTCAGCGTATCGAGCAATTACAGCAACCGGCCTTGCTGGCCTACAGCAAAAGCCTGACCGGGCACTGGCAAAACATGGCCTACGGTCATCGCCTGCCGCCCGCTCAGGTGCAGCAGGAACTGTGTGACGGCTGGCGCGTTCTGTTCGGCTCGCAGGTTGTCCGTTGAATCGGCGCTGGGGGTCGATAGCCGGGGTGTTGATCGCCGTGTTGCTGGCAGCGCTGAGTGTTTATCTGTACCTCAAGGCAACCCCCTACCAGACCGACATCGACCACGGCCCCTCCCCCGAAGCCAGGGCCAACCCATATCTGGCGGCTGAGCTGTTCCTGCGCAAGCAAGGCCTGAACGTCGGCCACGCCAACGGCCTCGACATCCTGCCCGGCCTCGACCCGCATCAACACAGCCTGCTGTTGCTCGCAGAGCGCTACAACATGACCCCACGACAGATCGACCAGGTGCTGAACTGGACCCGGGCCGGCGGGCGGCTTCTGTTCGTCGCCGAGTCGCTGTGGGATGAAAAACTCGGCCATAGCAATGACC
>NZ_JBGCUL010001324.1:0-1060 GCF_054177685.1 Pseudomonas sp. P5_A2_2 | reverse complement strand
GGTATGAAGCCACTCGTGAACAATGACGCACGCGCCACTTTGAATATCATTAGCTATTATTACTAGGTTAGATCCCATTCTCCTGTCCCTATGGACGTGAGTCATGATCTCTACGCTTGAGCTTCGCCACATTATTGAATGTGGATTCCAGCCGCTCTCGTGCACCTGCTCAGTCAATCCGGACGGATCACTGATGATCAAGGTGTTCGATCCTACCTCTGGCCGAGTCGATCTCCTGGCCACTGCGGGCACGACCAGCCAACTGACGTCTAGCCGAGCCATTGAAAACTTGATTGGAGAGCTTCGCTCTGAAATGGTAGTGCACCAAGCGACGGGCACGGTGGTGTTAGCGATATAGCAAAGGTTGTATCGCCTCGGATGATCGCATGTAGAGAATAGGCCGGAATCGGACTAGCGGTAGTCAATCGTGGGATTTGGCTGTGCTGATACGCTCAAAGCGAATACCCGACTAGATCGCGTCTTCAAAAACCTACGTGAGTGCGATTCAGCCGGGAGGGACGCCATCGTGCATTTCCTGCTGACTGATGCAGAGGAAGGCATTGAAGGCCACACGGTTTCCTACAGCCGCACCTGAACCCGGCCTCAGCCTTGGAACCGCAGGCAGCACTGGCAATATTTCCGGCATCTGTGGCTAGATGACTCCCCACCACAACGCACATCGGAAGAGTAAGGGCGGAGCATGCAGATACCACAGGAAATTTTGGATCAGGTGAGAGACGATCCATTAGCCGGAACCATTGCAGCTTGTGAGTTCATCGAGGCATCGTTCAACCCCAAATCAGCCTGGGAGCCAGATGATGAGGAACCGCTTTTCGAAATTTACAGCCTGATAAGCACCCTTAAGGAAGCAAAACGAATCGAATTTCTCGCTGCCGAGCCTGACATCAATTCTGCATTTCCACAGAGCTGTGCACAGCTCTCTCGCTTTATGGGCGAGGTCAAGACCCAGCTTGAATCAACGCTTCGAAACCTTACGAATAAACGCAAGGTCGACCAATTCAAGAAGCATTTCTCACTCACGATCAATGATGCCTTCGGC
>NZ_JBGCUL010001323.1:0-1060 GCF_054177685.1 Pseudomonas sp. P5_A2_2 | reverse complement strand
GGCAAGGTGTCAGCCGATGCCGAGCCACAGGTGATCGACCAGGCGCCGTCGATCGTGCGGGTGGATGCTGGCGGTGGGTTTTCGCAGTTGGCGTTTCAGGCGGGGTTGCCGTTGCTGGCGCAGAAAACCCGGGCCAACGGCATTGCGGCGTTGGCAATCAACCGCTGTGTAYATTTCTCGGCGCTGTGGGTGGAGATCGAGCAACTGACTGCTACCGGTCTGGTGGCACTGGCGTGTAATCCGAGCCACGCCTGGGTGGCGCCGGCTGGAGGACGACTGCCGGTGTTCGGCACCAATCCCATTGCCTTCGGTTGGCCGCGTGCGGGACAAGATCCGTTTGTGTTCGACTTCGCCACCAGCGCGATTGCCCGTGGTGATATCGAACTGCACCGGCGTGCCGGCAAGGCGATTCCCGAAGGTTGGGGCGTCGACGCCCAAGGCCAGCCGAGCACCGACGCCAACGTGGTGCTCGACAGCGGCGCGATGCTGACGTTCGGCGGGCACAAGGGTTCGGCGCTGGCGGCGATGGTGGAGTTGATTGCCGGGCCGCTGATCGGTGACCTGACCAGTGCCGAGTCGTTGGCTTACGACGGGGGCAGCAAGTCGTCGCCGTACCATGGCGAGTTGATCATCGCCCTGGACCCTCGGCGCTTTCTGGGGGACGCCACTGAAGAACATTTGGCCCGGGCCGAAACGTTGTTCCAGGGCATTGAGGGGCAGGGCGCACGCTTGCCGTCGCAACGACGTTACGCGGCGCGGGTACGCAGCCTGGTGGAAGGCGTGCAAATTCCCGAGGCGCTGTACAACGACCTCAAGGCCTTGCTCGCCTGATTGAATCAAAGTGCTCAATCCTGTGGGAGCGAGCCTGCTCGCGATGAGGGCATCAGATTCAACATTTTCGTCGACTGACACACCGCTATCGCGAGCAGGCTCGCTCCCACAGGAGGTTGTGTTGTTAAACCGGCTCGCGTTGGCTGCTGCCATCCACCAGCCGTGCAATCCCCAGCGGGTTGGCGTTTTTCAAGGCGTCGGGTAGCAAGGCGTCCGGGCAGTTCTGGTA
>NZ_JBGCUL010001322.1:0-1062 GCF_054177685.1 Pseudomonas sp. P5_A2_2 | reverse complement strand
CCATTGAGCAATTGCTGCAACGAGTAGCCCATCTGCCGGCTCTCCTGATGCAACTCGCGGGTTTCGCGACTGGCGCGATGCTCTTCGCAGCTCTGCAGCAATTCGTCCCAGTTTTCCTCGCAGGCGGCCACGCAATGGGCGAGCAACAAAGGCGCTTCGAAGCGTGCCAGATTCAGCAGCAACTGATCGCTGATCCAGCGTCGTGCACTGTCGGGGTCGTGAACCCGGCCGTTATCCACCGCCATTTCCAGCCCTTGGGAGTAGCTGTAGCCGCCAATCGGCAATTGCGGACTGGCCAGGCGCAACAGCGCCCAGGCCGGGTTCATGGGCGGACGCCGAACTGGTGCAGTTTCGGCGCGTAGTTGAAGTCTTCATCGCCGTGGCGCGAATGATGATGGCCTCCGCCATAGGCGCCGTGTTCCGGCTGGAACGGCGCCTCGATGTTCTCGGCATTGGCGCCGAGTTGTTTGAGCATGGCCTTGAGCACGTAATCGTCGAGCAGGCGCAACCAGCCGTCGCCGACTTGCAGGGCGACATGGCGATTGCCCAGGTGATAGGCCGCGCGGGTCAGTTCAAAGGCATTGGCGCAGGTGACGTGGAGCAATTGTTCGGGGCGGGCGCAGACACGCACGATACGCCCGTCTTCGGCTTGCAGGCATTCGCCGTCATGCAACGGCGGCTGGCCGCGCTCCAAAAACAATCCGACGTCTTCGCCCTCGGCACTGAAACAGCGCAAACGGCTTTTGCTGCGGGCTTCGAACGTCAGGTGCAGTTCGGCGGCCCAAACGGGTTGAGGGTCGATTCTGCGATGAATCACCAGCATCGGAAGGCTTCCAGCAATGGACAATGCTCAGGCTAGAGCAAGGGGCTTGCCAATCGACATGATGCGTAGGAAATGGCTGAAGGAGACGTGGGACTGGTATCGATGGAGTGAGTTTTTTGGTTGAAGTTGGTGCGTTGATTTTGATCTGCGCACCAAGTTGAAGCGACGCGGGGCCGTGTGGGAGCGAGCTTGCTCGCGATGGCGGTGGAACTGTCACATAGATGGTGGATGTCATGCCC
>NZ_JBGCUL010001321.1:0-1063 GCF_054177685.1 Pseudomonas sp. P5_A2_2 | reverse complement strand
ATTCTGGTGAAAACCTCGGAAGAAGCCGAGCAGCTCAAACAACGCATCGCCAAGGGTGAAGCGTTCGATGTGCTGGCCAAGAAGTATTCGACCTGCCCCTCGGGCAAGCGCGGCGGTGACCTCGGTGAAGTACGGCCGGGGCAGATGGTCGGCGTGATCGATGCGGTAATCTTCAAGAAACCCCTACGGGTGGTGCATGGGCCGATCAAGAGCAAGTTCGGGTATCACCTGGTGCAGGTGTTTTACCGGGATTGAGTGGTTGGCTTTCGGCCCCCATCGCGAGCAAGTCGGATCGCCGCACCGTCGCTCCCACAGTGTTTGATGGTGTGGCTGCAATCTGTGGCAACTCACAGATCCCTGTGGGAGCGAGCTTGCTCGCGATCCGATGGCGCAGCCAGCGGCCATTCACCGCCTACCTTGGGATCAGCGCCCCCGGCACCTGAATCACCCGGCTCGCCAACCGATGCCCGGCCTCGGCGGCTTCTTCAGGGCTGCCGCCCTTGAGCCGCGAAGCCAGATACGCCGCACTGAACGAATCCCCCGCCGCCGTGGTGTCCACCACCCGCGCAACCTTCTGCGCCGGCACCTCGAATGACTCGCCATCACAACGAATCAGGCACGCTTCGGCGCCGCGCTTGAGCACCACTTCCGGCGTACCCATCTGCTCATACGCGGCAAACACCGCGTCACAATCGGAGTAACCGAACAACGCCTGTTCGTCATCCACCGTCAGCAACGCCAGGTCGACCTGCGGCAGCACACGGCGATACGCCGCCCGTGCGTCCTCGACCGACGCCCACAGCCGTGGCCGGTAGTTGTTGTCGAACACAATTCGCGCATCGCGCTGGCGGGCTTCGATCAGGGTTTCCAGCAATTTTTCCCGGCCTTGCACGCCGAGTACCGCCAGGGTGATGCCGCTGAAATACAGCACGTCGTAATCCGGCAGCGCCGCAAGGATCGGCGCGGCGGCCGGGGTGGTGAAGCAATCGCGGACTGCCGCTTCGTTGCGCCAGTACAGAAAGCGTCGCTCACCGGCGGCGTTGGTCTGGATGCAATACAAACC
>NZ_JBGCUL010001320.1:0-1065 GCF_054177685.1 Pseudomonas sp. P5_A2_2 | reverse complement strand
GCACAGGGCGGCGATGGCCGGCAAGTCGCAGAGTTCGTAGAGCAAGGAACCCGGCACTTCGGTGTAGACCATTCGGGTGTTGGCTTGCAGTTGCGCCTGCAAGTCACTGCCGTCGGGGGCGAAGTAGCTGACCTGAATACCGAACGGTTGGAGAAACTCCCGGGCCAGACGTCGAACCGGTGCGTACACCGCATCGGTGATCAGCACGTGATCGCCGGGGCGCAGATAGGCCAGAAAGGTCTGCGCGACCGCTGCCAGGCCAGTTCCGAACAAGCGCGTGCGATAACCCCCTTCCAGCTCGGTGACCAGGTCTTCCAGGGCGAAGGCCGTCGGGTTGCCACGGGCGCCGTAGCTCAGCACCCGCTCGCTATCACGGCGAGCGCGGGCGTCGCGCATTTGCGCCAGGTTATCGAACAGCACGGTGCTTAAACGGGTGACCGGCACGTTGACTGATCGACCACCGACGCCTTGCTCGGTGCGCGCCGCATGAACCAGGCGCGTGCGCACCCGCGCATCGTCACGGGTTTGAGACTGCAGGGGGTTAAGACTGGCGATTTCATCGTCGTTCATCTGCGCCAGCAAACCGATTTCCCAGGCCAGGTACTGCCGCGCCGCCTCCTTGTTGCCGGAGTGGCGATCATGGGTGAAGAACAGGAAATCGATGCACTGACCATTGGCAGGCGTGTCTGGACTTTCCTCCACAACAAAACCGGCCGCACGCCAGGCAGCCAGTCCGCCGTCCAGCAATCGCAGCTGTGCACGCTGGGTTTCGGGCAACTCCTGCGCCGCGAAAGCGGCCAGCAATGGATCATCGGCCAGCAACACCAACGGCCGGTTCTCACCGGCTACATGCGTCGCCAACAGCGAGCGGATCGACCAGCGCGAGCTGGCAATATGGCCCTTGCGATAGGCCATGCTCGGGCGCAAATCGATCAACGCGACCGCGTCATCCTTCAACGCATCGGCCAGTGCCAATGGCGTGATCAATGGCAACGTCTCTTCAGCTTCAACCTCGATTGCGGGCAACGCCAGACCGCTGCTCACGCCACCTTCCAGCACATAGGC
>NZ_JBGCUL010001319.1:0-1066 GCF_054177685.1 Pseudomonas sp. P5_A2_2 | reverse complement strand
GAACAGGATTGGAATCGCGCCGCCGGTCAGCTTACCGTCGCCATCGACGCTAAACATCGTTGCTTGCTCACTGAAAGCTGGCTTCATGATGCTGCTTTTGGCGTGTTTGCAACCCTCAATGTACTTGTTCAGCACCTCGGTGATGGCTTGGTGTTCTTGTACGTAAGTCGGTTCGCTCATGTGTTTACCCTGCTTCATTGGATTGCTATTGATCACTGATTTGATTTACGCAGAAAAGCTTCAGGCTTTGGTATCAAGCCAGACAGATCCATAACGTGTGTAGGCCTCAGGAATCTCTATGACTTCCCTCAGATCATCTGCTGCGGTGCGCACCCAGAATGGATCGCGCAGCATTTGTCGCCCTACAAACACCAGATCAGCGCGGCCGTTTTGCAAGATTTCTTCGGCTTGACGCCCACTCTGAATCACACCCACAGCACCTGTAGCAATATGCAACTCCTTACGCAGTAATTCAGCGGCCGGTACCTGGTACCCCGGGTAGGTCTGCACCTTGACCATCTTGATTCCGCCGGAGCTGCAGTCGATCAGGTCAACACCCTGCTCTTTCATCCAGCGACCATATTCAAGGAACGACTCAGGCGTGTTTCCGCCTTCGGCGTAATCAGAGCTGGATATCCGTACGAACAGAGGACGATCTTCCCAGTGAGTTTTAACCTCTTCCAAAACTTCGCGCAGGAAGCGATAGCGACGCTTGGCATCACCTCCATATTCGTCGTCGCGCATGTTGGCTAGTGGCGAGAGAAACTCACTAAGCAAGTAGCCATGCGCGGCGTGGATCTCGAGCACATCGAATCCCGCTTCGCGGGCGCGCCGTGCGGCATCGCCATATAGCTTTACCAAACCCGGAATCTCATCAGCTGCGAGTTCGCGGGGAACAAGGCTGGTATCCGTGAAGGGAATCGCCGACGGAGCGATATGAATGAGATTAGGCAAATCGGCATTGCGCCCGGCATGGCCAATTTGAGCGCCAGCTTTTGCCCCAAAGCCGTGGAGCAGTTCAGTCAGCGCCTTCAGGCCRCCAATATGCTCATCGCTCCAGATACCC
>NZ_JBGCUL010001318.1:0-1066 GCF_054177685.1 Pseudomonas sp. P5_A2_2 | reverse complement strand
TGTGGGCGCCGCTCAACGGCTACAGCCTCGACGTATCACTGGGCTATTTCCTGCTGCCGCTGACCATGGTCTTGACCGGTCGCCTGGCCTACGGCGAACGCCTGTCCTACCTGCAAAAAGTTGCCGTGGTATTCGCCTGCCTGGGCGTGATCAACGAGGTGTATCGGGTCGGTGGTTTTTCCTGGGCGACCTTGCTGGTCTGCATTGGCTATCCGACCTACTTCATCCTGCGCAAACGGCTGGCGGCGGACAACCTCGGCGGGTTATGGCTGGACATGGCATTGACGCTGCCGGTGGCCGTCTGGTTCGTTCAGAGCGGCGCGCAAGGTTTCGCTGTGTTTGACCAGCATCCATGGTTGTCGCTGTTGATCCCGCTGCTCGGCGTGATCAGTGCGTCGGCGCTGGTGGTCTACATCATTGCCAGCCGCTTGTTGCCGTTCAGCCTGTTCGGCCTGTTGAGCTACGTCGAACCGGTGCTGCTGCTGGGGGTGGCATTGCTGTTGGGAGAGAGCATCAAGGCCGGCGAATGGCTGACCTACATCCCGATCTGGATGGCCGTGCTGGTGCTGATGTTTGAAGGGTTCAAGCATCTGGTGCGGCAGCGCAGGCCTTAAGCTCACACAAAACAAATGTGGGAAACAAAATGTGGGAGCGAGCTTGCTCGCGATTACAGTGWGTCAGTCAACATTAATGTTGAATGTACAACCGCTATCGCGAGCAAGCTCGCTCCCACAGTTTTATCGGTGTAACGGCTTAGTCGGTGGAGAGAACACCACGACGAACCTGGTCACGCTCGATGGATTCGAACAGTGCCTTGAAGTTGCCTTCGCCGAAACCATCGTCGCCCTTGCGCTGGATGAACTCAAAGAACACCGGCCCCATCAGGGTTTCCGAGAATATCTGCAGCAGCAGACGCTTGTCGCCCGACTCGGACGAACCGTCCAGCAAAATGCCCCGTGCTTGCAGTTCACCAACCGGCTCGCCGTGGTTCGGCAAACGGCCTTCGAGCATTTCGTAGTAGGTCTCCGGTGGCGCGGTCATGAAGCGCATGCCGATGCTTTTCAGG
>NZ_JBGCUL010001317.1:0-1067 GCF_054177685.1 Pseudomonas sp. P5_A2_2 | reverse complement strand
TCGAAGCGCAGTGCTCGCCGGACTCCAAACGGTCCGGGTTCATCGCCAGACACATCGAGCAACCCGGCTCGCGCCATTCGAAACCAGCCTCGAGGAAAATCTTGTCCAGGCCTTCCGATTCAGCCTGGGCCTTCACCAGGCCCGAGCCCGGCACGACGATGGCCTGCTTGATGGTCGAGGCCACTTTGCGGCCCTTGGCGATCACGGCCGCCGCACGCAGGTCTTCGATCCGCGAGTTGGTGCAGGAACCGATGAACACGCGGTCGAGCTGAATGTCGGTGATCGCCTGGTTGGCGGTCAAACCCATGTATTTCAAGGCACGGACGATGGAGTCGCGCTTGACCAAGTCCATTTCCTTCGCAGGATCCGGCACGTTCTGATCCACCGCCAACACCATCTCAGGCGAAGTGCCCCAGCTGACTTGCGGCTTGATCTGGGTGGCATCGAGCTCGACAACAGTATCGAACTTGGCGTCGGCGTCAGACACCAGGTCTTTCCAGGCTTCGACGGCCAGATCCCATTCCGCGCCTTTCGGTGCGAAAGGACGACCCTTGACGTATTCCACGGTTTTTTCGTCAGCCGCTACCAGGCCCACACGAGCGCCGGCTTCGATGGACATGTTGCAGATGGTCATGCGGCCTTCCACGGACAAGTCGCGAATCGCACTGCCGGCGAATTCGATGGCGTGGCCGTTACCGCCGGCGGTGCCGATCTTGCCGATCACGGCGAGCACGATGTCCTTGGCGGTCACGCCGAACGGCAATTGGCCTTCGACCCGTACCAGCATGTTTTTCATTTTCTTGGCGACCAGGCACTGGGTGGCGAGCACATGCTCGACCTCGGAAGTACCGATACCGTGCGCCAATGCGCCGAATGCGCCGTGGGTCGAGGTGTGGGAGTCGCCGCAGACCACGGTCATGCCCGGCAAGGTCGCGCCCTGCTCCGGGCCGATGACGTGGACGATGCCCTGGCGAACGTCGTTCATCTTGAACTCGACGATGCCGTATTCATCGCAGTTGTCGTCGAGGGTCTGCACTTGCAGACGCGAGACCTGGTCAACGATGGCG
>NZ_JBGCUL010001316.1:0-1070 GCF_054177685.1 Pseudomonas sp. P5_A2_2 | reverse complement strand
ACACAGGCCTCGTCAATGACGGGGCTTTTTCATATCTGCGGGCAGGGCCTGCAAATCGTCTCTGGGAGACAAACAAATGGGCTTGATGTATCAGCTGGACACTCTGGATGGTCTCGACGACACCGTTAAATCGCTCTACACCGAGAAGGACGGCAAGTACGTCCTCGGCATTGAAGGACTGCCGCAACCCGAAGACGTTTCCGGCTTGAAGTCGAAGGTTGAAGAGCTGCTCGGCGAGAAGAAAGCCGCGGAGAAAGCCCGCAAGGATGCCGAAGATCAGGCTCGCCTGGAGCGCGAAGAAGCAGCCCGCAAGTCCGGCAACGTCGAAGAACTCGAACGTTCTTGGTCCGAGAAGTACAACCGCCGCGAAGCTGAGCTGAATGGCACGCTGGAACAGGAGCGCCAAACACTGAGTGGGCAGATCCGGGAACTGACTGTCGGCCGGACTGCTACTGATATCGCGTCTGCCTTAGCAATCCCGGGCAGCGCCAAAGCCCTGCTGCCGCACATCGAACGTCGTCTGAGCGTCGAACAGCGCGATGGGAAGCCTGTCGTGGTTGTCCTCGACCAGCAGGGCAAGCTCTCGGCGGCAACGCTGGATGAGCTGAAAGCAGAATTCGCAAATGACGTGGCGTTCGCGCCACTGATAGCGGGTAGCAAGGCATCTGGCGGCGGGGCCKGCGGTGCAGGAACAGGCGGCGGGGCCGCGAAAGGCAACATCGGCGGCACCAAAACGGAACGCGCTGCGGCAATCGCCAGCAGGTTCTCTGACCTCCCTCTCAAGTAAGGAATCATCATGTCCCTGTCTCAAATGCAGGTTTTCAATCAATACATCATGCCGGCGACTCTCGAGACGCTGGATCAGTTGCTCGAAGCGTTCAACGCAGCCAGCAACGGCGCGATCGTGCTGTCTCCCGAAGGCTTCACCGGCGACTTCCTGCAGGAATCTTTCTTCCAGGCGTTGGGTGCTGCTCAGCGTCGAGTTGATCGCTACGCGGCGAATGGTGTCGCGCCGATCACCGACTTGACCGAACTGAAGAACACTTCTGTGAAGGTTGCCGGCGGCTTCG
>NZ_JBGCUL010001315.1:0-1073 GCF_054177685.1 Pseudomonas sp. P5_A2_2 | reverse complement strand
GCGGTGGAATACGCACTGGCCCAAGGCATCGAACCGATGTGGCTGCGGATTCAGCATCTGGCGGATTATCTGCGCCAGCGACTGGCAGATATCCCGGGCGTGACGCCGCGAGACCTGGGGGCGGTCAAATCCGGCATCGTTACCTTCACTCATTGCAATAGCAGCGCCGCGCAGGTTCAGCAGTGGCTGGCCAGTCAGGAAAAACGCATCAACGTCACCACCTCGACGTTCCGCTCAACCCTGCTCGACATGTAGCACAGGAACTTGCCGGAGGTCAGCCGCGCGTCGCTGCATGCGTACAACACCGAGGCGGAAATCGACACGATGATTACTGCGCTGCGTCGTCAGCCGCGAGTCTGAACAGGACAACAATCGGCGCTTGCGTCGCAGCGGGTTTGTAAACTAGCATTGGGAATACTTCTCAATTGCATAAAAAATCTGCAGCCATGAGCGAAACCCTTCCCGCGAATAATGACAATCACCTGCGCGCGATCGAAGCCCTGTACAGCGGCCATCACGGCTGGCTGTACGCGACGCTGAGGAAAAAACTGGGTAACGCCATGGATGCGGCGGATCTGGCGCAGGACACTTTCACCCGCATCCTCGCGTCCCGGGTCACCGTCATCGAGCAACCTCGCGCGTACCTGAGCTGCGTGGCCAAAGGCATTCTGGTCAACTGGTATCAGCGCAAGGCACTGGAACGCGCCTACCTCGATGCCCTCGCTCATGTGCCCGCGCCGCAAGTGCCTTCGCCGGAACTGCGTTTCATGGTGCTGGAGACCCTGCACGAAATCGACGCGATGCTCGACGCCCTGCCACCGCTGGTCAAACGCGCATTCCTGCTGTCGCAGATCAGCGGCCTGAAATACGACGACATCGCCGAGCAATTGGGCGTTTCGCTGATCACCGTCAAACGCTACATGAAGCAAGCCTTCGTGCAGTGCCTGTTGCTGGTGGAATGAATGCTCGCACGGCGCAATGAACCGCACCTCGACCACCAGGCCCTTGAAGAAGCGGCCGACTGGTTGATCCGCATGAGTGAAAGCGAACTCAGTGACACCGAACGTGCCGAA
>NZ_JBGCUL010000058.1:0-12593 GCF_054177685.1 Pseudomonas sp. P5_A2_2 | reverse complement strand
GCTCAAGCACGTAGCAACACCGTAGCCGACTCGCGTGCAACTCCCTATAATGCCGCCCCTATGGCTAAACAGAAGAAACACCCAACAGGGACCATCGCGCAAAATAAAAAGGCGCGACACGATTACTTCATCGAACATCGGTTCGAGGCTGGTCTGGTCCTGGCCGGCTGGGAAGTAAAAAGTCTGCGGGCAAGCAAGCTGCAGCTGGTTGACAGTTACGTGCTGCTCAAGGATGGCGAAGCCTGGCTGCTCGGCAGCCACATTACGCCCCTGACGACCGCCAGTACCCACGTCATCGCTGACCCGGTGCGGACCCGTAAATTGCTGCTCAACCGGCGCGAACTGGAAAAGCTGGCCGCCGCCGTGCAGCAAAAGGGTTACGCCTGCGTGTGCCTGTCCTGGTACTGGAGCAAGCACATGGTCAAGTGCGAGATCGCGCTGGGCAAGGGCAAGAAGGAATACGACAAGCGCGATACCGAGCGCGAACGCGACGCCGGTCGCGAGTTGCAGCGTGCGGTGCGCAACAAGGGCAAGGAAGAGTAATTCTTTCGCCTTGAGGCCCCTTCGCGGGCAAGCCCGCTCCCACAGGGTTTCGGTGTAACTGTGGGAGCGGGCTTGGTCCGGGCGGCGATCCGACGAAAGCAATCCCACAAGCCTTACAAAACCGACTGACTACATCCCCTTGCGCCGCTCCGCCCGGGCCATTCGCTGCACTTCCTGACGCACTTCTTCCAGCACCTCCTGCACATACAGAATGTGCCGGCTGGAAACTTCCCGCGCCTGCTCCCCCCGCCCCTCGATAATCGCCTGATACAACTCCCGGTGCTGCGCGATCAACATGTCGCGGGTTTCAGTGCGCTGCTTGTACATACCACCAATGTTGGTCACCACGTTGCGCTTGAGCAGGTCAAACAGCCCGCGAATGGTGTGCAGCAACACGGCATTGTGGCTGGCCTCGGCGATCGCAAGGTGAAACTTTGCGTCCGCAGCCCCCTCTTCGGCACGACTCACCTCTTCGTGACGGGAATAGCAGTCCTGCAATTCGTTGAACGCAGCAGTCAGCCGCTCGCGATCCACATCAGTGGCACGCAGCGCCGCGTAGTAGGCGCAAGACGCTTCCAGCGTATGGCGAAACTCCAGCAGATCGCGCTGCGCCTCAGGATTGCTTTCCAGCAGATGCAACAAGGGATCACTGAAGGTGCTACCCAGTGATTCCACCACATAGTTTCCGCCGCCCTGGCGACTGACCAGCAGGCCCTTGGCGGTCAGCTTCTGAATGGCTTCGCGCAACGAAGGGCGTGACACGCCAAATTGTTCGGCCAACGCGCGCTCGGCCGGCAAGCGCTCACCCGCCTTCAGCGTGCCCTCGAGGATCATGCCCTCAAGCTGCTCGACAATATCGTCAGACAAACGGCGCTGACGAATCTGATCAAACCCCATAACTCGATTTCTCCACGATCCGACGGCTCGCCGGGGCTCTATTCTGGCCTATCGGCGCCGCGCCAGCACCTGCCATAGCGCATTTGGTCATACCAGACAGACGACCTGCGCACTTTCCATTCGACAAAAGTTTTAGGGCGGCAAATTGACACACCGCCTACAAGGCTTTTACCCTAGCCAACAGCGATTGTAAATTGGTCTTACCAATTATCCAAGAACGCTGATCAGTGCCTGACCAACAACAATTAGGGGCCACCCCATATGCAAACCTGGCAACAGCTCTATACCCCGCTCGGCAGCCTCGGCCTGTCCGCACTCGCAGCCGTTATCCCCATCGTGTTTTTCTTCCTGGCTTTGGCCGTGTTCCGCCTCAAAGGGCATGTGGCCGGCAGCATCACCCTCGCTTTGTCGATTCTGGTGGCGATCTTCGCGTTCCAGATGCCGGTCGATATGGCGTTCGCCGCCGCCGGGTATGGCTTCGCTTATGGCCTGTGGCCGATTGCCTGGATCATTGTGGCAGCGGTGTTCCTCTACAAACTGACGGTCAAGAGTGGCCAGTTTGAAGTCATYCGCAGTTCGGTCCTGTCGATCACCGATGACCAGCGCCTGCAGGTCCTGCTGATCGGCTTTTGCTTCGGTGCCTTCCTCGAAGGGGCGGCCGGTTTCGGCGCTCCGGTGGCGATTACCGCCGCGCTGCTGGTAGGACTGGGCTTCAACCCGTTGTACGCAGCCGGCTTGTGCCTGATCGCCAATACCGCGCCGGTAGCCTTCGGTGCCTTGGGTATTCCGATCATCGTTGCCGGGCAAGTGACCGGTATCGACGCTTTCAAGATCGGCGCCATGACCGGTCGCCAACTACCGCTGCTGTCGATGTTCGTGCCGTTCTGGCTGGTGTTCATGATGGATGGCCTGCGCGGCGTGCGGGAAACCTGGCCCGCCGCCCTGGTGGCCGGCTTGAGCTTTGCCGTGACCCAGTACTTCACCTCGAACTTCATCGGCCCGGAACTGCCGGACATCACCTCGGCCCTGGCCAGCCTGATTTCCCTGACCCTGTTCCTGAAAGTCTGGCAGCCAAAACGCGCCGCCGGCCAACACATCGTCGGCGCTGTCTCGGCCTCCGTGGTGAGCGCCAGCGTCGGTGGTTTCGGCCAGAAGCGCACCACCGTGGCTTCGCCCTACAGCCTTGGGGAAATCTTCAAGGCCTGGTCGCCGTTCCTGATCCTGACCGTACTGGTGACCATCTGGACCCTGAAGCCGTTCAAGGCGATGTTCGCCGCCGGTGGTTCGATGTACAGCTTCGTATTCAACTTCGCCATCCCGCACCTGGATCAAATGGTGATCAAGGTCGCACCCATCGTGGCCGCGCCAACCGCCCTTCCAGCCGTGTTCAAACTGGACCCGATTTCCGCCACCGGCACGGCGATTTTCTTCTCGGCCCTGATCTCGATGCTGGTGCTGAAGGTCAATTTCAAAACTGGTCTTACCACTTTAAGAGAGACCTTCTACGAACTGCGTTGGCCAATCCTGTCCATCGGCATGGTGCTGGCGTTTGCCTTCGTCACCAACTACTCGGGCATGTCCTCGACCATGGCCCTGGTACTAGCGGCGACGGGTGCGGCCTTCCCGTTCTTCTCGCCATTCCTTGGCTGGCTGGGCGTGTTCCTCACCGGTTCCGATACCTCGTCCAACGCCCTGTTCAGCTCGCTGCAAGCGACCACCGCACACCAGATCGGTGTCAACGACACCTTGCTGGTGGCGGCGAACACCAGCGGTGGCGTGACCGGCAAGATGATCTCGCCACAATCGATCGCCGTGGCCTGTGCCGCGACCGGCCTGGTGGGCAAGGAATCGGATCTGTTCCGCTTCACCCTCAAGCACAGCCTATTCTTTGCAACGATTGTCGGCTTGATCACTCTGGCTCAGGCTTACTGGTTCACCGGCATGCTGGTGCACTAAAAGCTACACGCAGTACAGTAAAAACCGATGCCGGGCCATGCCCCCGGCGTCCGCTATTCACACCCCKGTCTGTAAGGCTGCTGAAAGCTTCCCTCTCTATATTCAGCGGCCTCAACAGACGAATAACCGGGACCACCCGGAGACACGCCTGATGAGCGAGCTTTTTTACAACGCTGTGCCGAATGCGACCCGTGTCGCCCCGCCACTGCCCGAGCCTCGGCAATACCCCAGCGAGAAACCGTCACGGGTCTACCTGTTCGGAACCTGCGTGGTGGATTTGTTCTACCCCGAAGCCGGAATGGATGCGATCCACCTGCTCGAGCGCGAAGGCATTCGAGTCGAGTACCCGCAAGGGCAAAGTTGCTGCGGACAACCGGCCTACACCTCGGGTTACACCGAACAGGCACGGACCGTGGCGCGCTCGCAACTGGCGTTGTTTGCCGGGGATTATCCGGTGGTGGTGCCGTCGGGCTCTTGCGCCGGGATGTTGCGCGAACACTATGCCGACTTGTTCAAGGACGAGCCGGAAACGTTGAAGCAGGTTCAGGCGCTGGCTGCCAGAACCTATGAACTGGCCGAGTTCCTGTTGTTTGTCTGCAAGGTGCAGCTCAAGGACAGCGGCGAGCCGGTAAAAGTGGCGCTGCACACCTCGTGCTCGGCACGCCGTGAAATGAACACCCATCTGCACGGCCGCGAGTTGTTGGCGCAACTGAGCAATGTGGAACGGGTCAATCACGATCACGAAAGTGAATGCTGTGGCTTTGGCGGGACATTCAGCGTCCGTATGCCAGACATTTCCGGCGCGATGGTGGCTGACAAGACCCGGGCGTTGAAGGAATCCGGCGCGCACAAGATATTGAGTGCCGACTGCGGCTGCTTGATGAACATCAACGGCTCGCTGGAAAAACAGCAGGAAGCGTTGCGCGGACAGCATCTGGCCAGCTTCCTCTGGCAGCGTACCGGAGGTGCCCAATGAGCACTTCCACGATTATTCCTACGGTTGCCGTAGAAGAAGATTTCCGCACCCGCGCCCACAAGGCGTTGGGTGACGCGCAATTGCGAGGCAACTTTCGCAAGGCGATGGATTCACTGATGAGCAAACGGGCAGCGGCGTTCAGCGATGCCCATGAAAGAGAACACTTGCGCTCACTGGGCAATGCAATCCGTGCCCGTGCGCTCTCCAGGTTGCCCGACCTGCTCGAGCAACTGGAACAGAACCTGACCCGCAACGGTGTGACAGTGCACTGGGCGGAAACGGTGGACGAGGCCAATGGCATCGTCCTCTCGATCATCCGCACTCACGAGGGGCGGCAAGTGATCAAGGGCAAATCGATGGTCAGCGAAGAGATGGAGATGAACCATTTCCTCGCTGATCGGGGCATTGAATGCCTGGAATCGGACATGGGCGAGTACATCGTCCAGCTCGACCACGAGAAGCCTTCACACATAATCATGCCGGCGATCCACAAGAATGCCGGTCAGGTCGCGTCCTTGTTCCACGACAAACTTGGCGTGGAATACACCAAGGACGTTGACCAACTCATTCAGATCGGTCGCAAGGTCTTGCGGCAGAAATTCTTCGAAGCGGACATTGGCGTCTCCGGTGTCAACTTCGCCGTGGCCGAAACCGGCACCCTGCTGCTGGTGGAAAACGAAGGCAACGGCCGCATGACCACCACCGTGCCGCCCGTGCACATCGCCGTCACCGGTATCGAAAAAGTCGTGGAAAACCTGCGCGATGTGGTACCGCTGTTGTCGCTGCTGACTCGTTCGGCCCTGGGCATCCCGATCACCACTTACGTCAACATGATCTCCGGCCCGCGCAAGAAACATGAGCTAGACGGCCCGCAGGAAGTGCACCTGGTACTGCTCGACAACGGCCGCAGCCAGGCGTTTGCCGACAGCGAATTGCGCCAGACCCTGAACTGCATTCGCTGTGGCGCCTGTATGAATCATTGCCCGGTCTATACCCGAATCGGCGGCCATGCCTATGGGGAGGTTTACCCCGGCCCTATCGGAAAAATCATCACCCCGCACATGGTTGGCCTGGCGAAAGTCCCGGATCACCCGAGCGCCTCGTCGCTGTGTGGTGCCTGTGGTGAAGTTTGCCCGGTGAAAATCCCGATCCCTGCTCTGTTGCGGCGCCTGCGGGAAGAAAACGTCAAGGCTCCCGACAGCCCCCACCAAGTGATGCGTGGCCAAGGCAGCAAGTATTCGCGCAAGGAGCGGTTCATCTGGAACGCCTGGGCGAAGCTCAACAGTTCGCCGACGCTGTACCGTCTGTTCGGTTTCTTCGCCACCCGTTTGCGCGCCCTCACGCCGAGCAATGTCGGCCCGTGGACGCAAAACCACAGCGCCCCCAAACCCGCCGCCCGCTCACTGCATGACATGGCYCGCGAGCATTTGGCAAAACAGGGAGACCGCTGATGAGCGCCAAGCAAAATATCCTCGCCAAACTGCGTAAAAGCCTGACAGGTACCACGCCAGTGGCCGACAACTTTGATGTCGATTTGGTGACTCAGCCTTACACGTACGCACCTGAACAACGCATTGCGCAACTGTGCAAATTGATGGAAGCGGTGCACACGGAAATCCATCTGACGTCCGGCGAAGAGTGGCCGGCGCTGCTGGCGCAATTGCTGCGGGACCGCCAATTGCCGAGTCTGCTGATTGCACCGACAACGCCCCACGGTCAACGGATCACGCAGCACTGGGCGAACAGTCCCGATTTGCCGATGCTAAAAGCCTACGACCGCCCGGTTGAAGAATGGAAAGCCGAGCTGTTCAACGACACCCCGGCGAGTCTGACCACCACCCTCGGTGCCATCGCGGCGACCGGCAGCCTGATTCTCTGGCCGACCCGGGAAGAACCGCGTCTGATGAGCCTGGCGCCACCGGTGCATTTCGCCCTGCTCAAGGCCAGCGAAATCCGCGACAACTTCTATCAGGTGCAACAGGAATTCGAATGGGCCCAGGGCATGCCGACCAACGCGTTGCTGGTGTCCGGCCCGTCGAAGACTGCCGACATCGAGCAAGTGCTGGCGTACGGCGCCCACGGACCGAAAGACCTGGTGGTACTGATCCTGGAGGACCAATGAGTCTACCGGCGGCTTTCCTGCGTGATGCACAACAACTGATTCCCCAAGAGCGACGTTTCGACGACCCGCTGTCGACCCTGGCCTTCGGCACCGACGCCAGCTTCTATCGTTTGATTCCGCAATTGGTGATCCGCGTCGAGTCCGAAGACGAAGTGGTGGCACTGTTGCAACTGGCGCAACGCGATCAAGTCCCGGTGACTTTCCGCGCCGCCGGCACCAGCCTCTCTGGTCAGGCCATCAGCGATTCGGTTTTGATCGTGCTTGGGGATAACTGGAACGCGCGCGAGATTCGCGGGCAAGGCACACAGATTCGCTTGCAACCGGGCGTGATCGGCGCCCAGGCAAACGCCTGGCTGGCGCCTTTCGGACGCAAGATCGGCCCGGACCCGGCCTCGATCAACGCCTGCAAGATCGGCGGTATCGTCGCCAACAATGCCAGCGGCATGTGCTGCGGCACGGCGCAAAATACCTATCACACCCTGGCTGGCATTCGCCTGGTGCTGGCCGACGGCAGCCGTCTCGACACCGAGGATGCAGCAAGCGTCACGGCGTTTCGCCAAAGCCACGCCGCCCTGCTGGAGCGCTTGGCGACCCTGGGTCGCGAGACTCGCGCCAACTCCGAGCTGGCTGCGAGAATCCGCCACAAATACCGTCTGAAAAATACCACCGGCCTGTCGCTCAATGCCCTGGTGGATTTCGACGAGCCTGTGGATATCTTGAGCCACTTGCTGGTGGGCTCCGAGGGCACGCTCGGGTTCATCAGTGCCGTGACCTACGACACGGTGATCGACCACCCGAACAAGGCCTCGGCCCTGATTGTGTTCCCCGATGTCGAGACCTGCTGCAACGCGGTCACCGTGCTGAAGAGCCAACCGGTGTCGGCCGTGGAACTGCTGGACCGGCGCAGCCTGCGTTCAGTGCAGGACAAACCCGGCATGCCGCCTTTCGTACAGCATCTGTCGAACAATGCCTGCGCCTTGCTGATCGAGTCACGCGCCGCATCGTCCACCTTGCTGCACGAACAACTGGTGCAGATCATGGCGTCGCTGAAAACGTTCCCCGTGGAAAAACAAGTCGATTTCACTGAGGATCCACAGGAAAACGCCCGTCTCTGGGCCATCCGCAAAGACACCTTCCCTGCCGTCGGCGCGGTACGCAAGACCGGCACCACGGTGATCATCGAAGACGTCACCTTCCCGGTCGAACAACTGGCCATCGGCGTTAACCGCCTGATCGAACTGTTCGACAAACATCACTACGACGAAGCGATCCTTTTCGGACACGCCCTGGAAGGCAATCTGCACTTTGTCTTCACCCAGGGCTTCAACAACCCGGAAGAAGTCGCACGCTATCAGGCGTTCATGGACGACGTGGCGCAACTGGTGGCGGTGGAATTTGGTGGCTCGCTGAAAGCCGAACACGGCACCGGGCGCAACATGGCGCCGTTCGTCGAACTGGAATGGGGCAGCGATGCCTACCAGTTGATGTGGCAACTCAAGCGTCTGCTCGACCCCAACGGCATACTCAACCCGGACGTGGTGCTCAGCGAAGATCCACAGATCCACCTCAAGCACCTCAAGCCATTGCCGGCCGCCGACGAGATTGTAGACAAGTGCATCGAATGCGGCTTCTGCGAACCGGTCTGCCCGTCAAAAGGTCTGACCCTGAGCCCACGCCAACGCATCGTGATCTGGCGCGACATTCAGGCGCGAAAACGCGCCGGCATCGACACCACCGAACTCGAAGCCGCGTACGAATACCAGGGCATCGATACCTGTGCCGCCACCGGCCTGTGCGCGCAACGTTGCCCGGTCGGCATCAATACCGGCGAACTGGTGAAAAAGCTGCGCAGCCGGAAGGCGACGCATACGAAAACCGCCAACTGGCTTGAAGGAAATTTCGCCACGGCACTGCAAGGTGCGCGCTTCACCCTGCACGTGGCCAATGGTGCGCGGATGTTGCTGGGGACGCCAAGACTGACAAAACTTTCCGCTGCCGTCAGCAAGCTGTCCAAGGGGCAGGTCCCGTTGTGGACCAACGCCATGCCCCAGCCTGAACGGCCAATTCGCTTCAGCCCGGCGATCACCGATGAACGCCCGCGTGTGGTGTATCTCGCCGCCTGCGTATCAAGGGCCATGGGGCCGGCGGCGGGCGACACGGAACAAATGTCGCTGCACGACAAGACCCGAAGCCTGCTGGAAAAGGCCGGTTATCAGGTAGTTTTCCCGGCCAACCTCGACAACCTGTGCTGCGGTCAGCCGTTCGCGTCCAAAGGCTACGCCAAACAAGCCGAACACAAACGCCAGGAGCTGATTGGCGCGTTGCTGCACGCCAGCCGCGGCGGGCTCGACCCGATCTACTGCGACACCAGCCCCTGCACCTTGCGCCTGGTTCAGGATATGAGCGAAAACCGTCTGGACCTGTATGACCCGGTGCGCTTCATTCGCACGCACTTGATGGATCGCCTCGACTTCACACCGCAGGAAGCGCCGATTGCGGTGCACGTCACTTGCAGCACTCAGCACCTTGGCGAAAGTCAGGCGCTGATCGATCTGGCGCGCAAATGCAGCAAAAACGTGGTCATTCCCGAAGGCATTCACTGCTGCGGCTTCGCCGGCGACAAGGGTTTCACCACGCCGGAGTTGAACGCCCATTCGCTGCGCACGCTCAAGGACGCGGTGCAACAGTGCAGCGAGGGGATATCTACCAGCCGCACCTGTGAGATCGGTCTGACGCAACATGGCGGCATTGACTACCACGGACTAGTCTATCTCGTGGACCGCGTTACCCAGGCTAGGGTGCCCTGATAGCAGGATCTACAGGAAGGTGCATAGAGGTGCATTCCTTAACGCTATTTGCCGGAATCGACAGCTCTACAGTAGACAAACAGAACCCTGACGTGCCGCCGCAGTTCACTGATCAAGTCCCGCTAATGCGGGACCTTCCCTACACTCGGTAGTCCGATTTGATGGCCAGCAAAGCCTGGCCCTTCAGTCCAAGGAGATACACATGAATCGTTCTGTGCTGTTAGGTTTTTTCGTTGTTGCTTCCATGATGGCTTCCACTTCGTTTGCGGCCGAAAAAGACCAATGCGCGGTCAACCTGCAAACCATCGAAAACGGCAAGGCACAGATTCCCGGGGAAATGCTTGACCAGGTGGATGCCTCCATCAAGAAAGCCAAAGCCGACCAGGCAAAAGGCACCAAGGCAGGTATTGATGATTGCATCGCCGAGACCAACCAAACCATCATGGACGTCACGAACGCGCACAAAGGCGCGAAGTAACTCAGTTCAAGGCCAACCTTCGGGTTGGCCTTGTCGGCGTACATCAACAACGGAGTACTGCCAGCCGGGAGTTCAAAGCCCGGCTGCGTCCGACACGAAGCAAACCAAAACCCGCCAGTTGCGGGTTTTGTTGCATTTGGGGCCTGGAAATGTGTAACCGTCCGCATCGCTGGAAAAAGCTCGACACGTTTTCTGAAAAAACCGAATTCTTGCGTTGAATCGTAGTCTTTGAAGTAAGCCCCATCCGATCGTGGCTGATTTTTCCGGCTCGGCCTGGCCGTCCACTCATACGGCAGCACCGAGACCATCAGTTCAAGGAGATATCCATGAAACGCAGCACACTCGCTGGTCTGTTCATTTCTGCTGCAATGCTCGCCTCTCCTGTATTTGCTGCGGACAACAACCTTTGTACGAGCAAGTTGCAAGAGCTCAAAGGCAAAGTGAATGCGCTGCCGGCGACCTCCGGAAACACCTCAATGGAGATCAAAAGACTGATGTCCAGCGCCGAGGCCTCACAAGCCTCCGGAGACGACAAAAAATGCGTCACCGAGGCCACCCAGGCATTGGCACTCGCTGACAAACAGAGCAACGAGCCAAACCCATGATCTGTGGTGGTCAACCTTCGGGTTGGCCTTCCGGGGCGTGATGACGTACACTGTACATGCCTGCTGCTCACTTGATTCACAGAGCATCAGGCTCGGGGCCGTTTAGGATTCGACGCCGGTTGCGAAACTTTAGGTGCATGCCGAGTTGGTAACAGAACTCGTAAATCCACTGTTGCAACTACTTATAGTTGCCAATGACGAAAACTACGGCCAGGAATTCGCTCTCGCTGCGTAAGCAGCCTTAGCCCTGAGCTTCTGGTACCTTCGGGTCCAGCAATCACCAGGGGATGTCTGTAAACCCAAAGTGATTGTCATATAGAACAGAATCGCCGTGCAGTACGTTGTGGACGAAGCGGCTAAAACTTACACAACTCGCCCAAAGCACCCTGCCCGTCGGGTCGCTGAGGGTTAACTTAATAGACACGGCTACGCATGTAGTACCGACAGCGGAGTACTGGCGGACGGGGGTTCAAATCCCCCCGGCTCCACCACTTCATCATCTAAAGACGTCCACGGACGTCTTTTTTTGTGCCTGAAATTCAGCAAAATCAAGGGTTTAAGCGCTATTGGGCTCCGTAGAGGTTTTCTGAGTTCCAGCCGTTTGGGTATTCCAAATGGTATTCCAAGCCATCCGGTGCTATTTTTTGGAATACCAAAACGGTGTCAGAGGAAGCTCTCATGCCTGCTCCAGCCCTTCGCCTCTCCGACCGCCAGCTCAAGGCAGTCAAGGCAAAAGACAAGGATTACGTCCTTAGCGATGGTGACGGCCTTCAGCTCCGAGTCAGGAGCAATGGCTCGATGCTGTGGAACTTCAACTACCGCGAGCCGGTAACCAAAAACCGTATCAATATGGGGCTGGGCACGTACCCAGAGCTCTCATTAGCGAACGCCAGGAAAAAAGTGGTTGAAGCGCGCGAGCTGCTGGCACAAGGCATTGACCCCAAGGTGCRACGCAATGCACAGGACGAAGCCAAACGAGCGGAGACGGAACACACGTTCGAGAACGTGGCCACCGCTTGGTTCGAGCTGAAGAAGGACTCCGTCACGCCGGCGTACGCAGAGGACATTTGGCGATCGCTCACGCTGCACGTATTCCCAGACATGAAAACAACGCCGCTCTCGAAAATTACCGCACCGTTGATCATCGAACTGCTTCGCCCAATCGAAGCCAAAGGCAGTCTCGAGACAGTGAAGCGGTTGAGCCAACGGCTCAACGAGATCATGACTTACGGGGTGAACTCCGGGCTGATTTTCGCTAACCCTCTCAGCGGCATTCGAGCGGTATTCAAGAAGCCCAAGAAAGAGAACATGGCCGCGCTACGACCCGATGAGCTTTCCGAGCTCATGGTGGAAATCGCGAACGCCAGCATCAAGCGGATCACCCGCTGCCTGATCGAATGGCAACTGCACACCATGACCCGTCCTGCTGAAGCGGCTACCACCCGATGGGCAGACATCGACTTCGACAAACGCATCTGGACCATCCCGCCGGAGCGCATGAAAAAGCGTCGTCCGCACACCATCCCGCTGACCGAACAGGCACTCGCGTTACTGGAGACGCTCAAGCCCCACAGCGGCCACAGGGAGTACGTGTTCCCGGCAGATAGAAACCCGCGCACCCACGCCAATAGCCAGACCGCCAACATGGCGTTGAAACGCATGGGGTTCCAGGACCGCTTGGTCAGCCACGGCATGCGCTCCATGGCCAGCACCATCCTGAACGAGCATGGCTGGGATCCGGAGCTGATCGAAGTCGCGCTGGCGCATGTCGACAAGGACGAAGTCCGAAGCGCTTACAACCGAGCGGACTAYATCGAACGCCGGCGTCCGATGATGGCTTGGTGGAGTGAGCACATTCAGAAAGCGGCCACTGGCAACCTGTCGGCATCTGCGATCAATCAAACCAGGGACCACAATGTCGTGCCGATACGGTGAGCGCTCACCGGACGCCGCCGGTAACCGAGAATGACTCCCTAGATGGAGTGATGGTTGATTTGGCGACAGCGGCGACACCGGTGACAACCCGCGTAATACCTGGCCTGCAGCATGGCGACAGCGGTGGCGACTGTCGCCGTTGCAAGCCTCGCTCGTGGGGCTTTTTCGGCCAAGCCCACGCGAGCGGCAAGGCTCCGCATTCCCACTCGCATGGGCTCACATTAAAAACCGACGAACGACCACCTGGCCATGGAAAACCACCGGCCTCCAAGGT